>NZ_CAWMYC010000114.1:0-212674 GCF_963872035.1 Scytonema sp. HK-05 | reverse complement strand
GCTAAATCGAAGATTATAGCGCGGGTCTTATAGCCCCCGAACCCCCACTAGATAAACCCCGATCCAGAAGTGGGCGAAGTAAATGCCATTCTTTTACCCCGCAGCTGTTCCAAGGTCGCTTTCGATGTGCCTAAAGTTTTGAGCGAGCTATCTTTGGGGACAACAAAAATTGAATTATAAGTGTATCTTCCAGAGTAAGTCGGACGTACCTCTGCTAAATACAAGCGTGCGCCTGCGAGTTGTTCAGCTTTCAACGCCGGACGGCTGCTTAAAAAAGCCACATCAGCGGTGTTTCCTCTCAAGGCTTCTACAGCAGCTGTATCATCGCCGATTTTTGCCTGAACTGGTGTTCCTAGTTCTTTGGACAAAAATGTCGCGACTGCATTTGCTTTATTTTGCAAGTCTGTAGAATCAGACCTATTAGGAAAGATAACTGTTAAAGTTTTTTGCTCTGTTTGAGCAACTAAGGTTGAACTCTTCTGATTTCGGGTTGAGTTAGCAATAGCTTGCATACCTCCAAAGCAACCAGCAACTAACCCTGTCAGCACTGCAAACGCAGCGCCAGCACTCAAGAAACCCTTTTTCCTCACACTCATTTGCCACCCTCCATTAGAAAAGTTTCTTAATAATTTTGAGAATGTGTTTTAACAAGATTGTTATTAAGAGAAAATATTATTAAGCTTTTAGGAGAAAAAGTCAATCAGTGCTGAGTCCTTCTTTGGGTATTGGCTAGAAAACCTGAACTCAGAACCCCACCCCCAACCCCTCCCCGCAAGCGAGGAGGGGGGGAATAAGCTTGATGGTTCCAAATTTAAAATGCACATTACTATAGCTGAAAAACAAGATCCCCGACTTCGCAAAAGTTGTCGGGGATCTGTGTCTCGGTGCAAGATCGATGGCGCGATCGCCTACGGCGGGGCGCAGCCCATCGCTTCCTTAAGCTGCAAAGATCGCCCGCGTGGTCGGTTACAATAAATGCGATCGCTTGGTTAAGCTGCGAAAATTGTTAATTTTCAGTTTCATTAGGATGTGCTTGTAACCAATTTAGCAAGTCACCCATTGCTGTAAAATCTAATAAGGCTTCGCCAAGTGCTTCTAAATCTTCCAGTGAAAGAGCCTGTACTTGCTTTTTAACCTCTTGAGATAGCTCTCCTACTCGTCTTTGTAGTAGCCGTAGAACGAGTTCTTGCTGTCCACGTTCGTAGCCAATGCGCTCGCCTGTAGTGATATAGCTCATTGCACGCTCCTGCTCAAACTCCTTAAAATCTTGCCAAAACTCTGCTTCTAATGCTTTTGGTAAAATCATAACCCAATCGACGAAGCGGTAAAGGTTACGAATATCTTTTTCTGGAAAACCTAATTCGTACAATCGGCGAATTAAGCTAAATTTCCAAGTTTTGCGTTCTCCTGGCTTTTTACCGAAAAATTGGGTTTAAAGCCCCGTCCTTTTAGGACGGCTTTTTCTTTGTCTTTAAGCTTCTAACGAGTTCCCTAAGCACGTCGGTTTTTGTCCTACCAACTGCCTTGCAGTAATCTTCAAGAATTTCAAGTTCATACTCTTCTAGTCTAAAATCTAATCGTTTCTTCATGCGAATTGTACGTATTATTGATGTACAATATTAGCATGAAAACATTGAAGTTTAAGTTCTACAACCAGAAGCGCAATAAACACCTCAAGCGAAAGATTAACGCTTCTGGGGTGATTTATAACCATTGCATTGCTCTTCATCGTCGGTACTACCGTATGTGGGGCAAACACCTAGCTTGCGGAAAACTTCAATCTCACATTGCTAAGTTGCGGAAACGTAACCCATTCTGGCAGTCAGTAGGTTCTCAAGCAGTACAAGATATTTGTCAACGCATTGAGAAGGCATACCAACTATTTTTCAAACATAACAAAAAAGGAGTTAGACCACCGGGATTCAAGAAGGTTAAGAAGTATAAATCATTCACCCTTAAACAAGCAGGATACAAGTTTATTGGGGGTAATAGGGTCAAAATTGGAAATCGGGTTTATCAATTTTGGAAGTCTAGAGAGATTGAGGGAACGGTCAAAACACTAACTATCAAGCGTACACCGTTGGGTGAATTGTTTATGGTTGTTGTCGTTGATAATTGTCCTGAATCTGAAGCTGAATTCACGACTGGTAGAATAGCGGGGTTTGACTTTGGACTCAAGACATTTCTTACTTGCTCTGATGGTTCCAAGATTGAATCACCGCAATTTCTCAAACAGTCCCTTAACGCTATCAAAAAAGCGAGTAGACAGCACTCCAAAAAGTTGAAAGGGTCAGCTAATCGAGAACGGGCAAGAAAGAATCTGGTACGCAAGCATGAACACGTAACCAACCAAAGACGTGATTGGTTTTGGAAACTTGCCCATGAGCTAACCAACAAGTTTGATGTGTTATGTTTTGAAACACTCAACCTCAAAGGAATGCAACGTCTTTGGGGACGCAAGATATCAGACTTGGCTTTTGGGGAATTTCTACAAATTCTAGAGTGGATTGCCAAAAACAAAGGTAAGCAAGTCGTATTTATAGATCAATGGTATCCGTCTACCAAAACTTGTTCTATTTGTGGACACGTTCTAGAAAAATTAGATTTGTCAGTTAGAGAGTGGCGTTGTCCTTCTTGTCAATCAGTGAATGGGAGGGACGAAAACGCAGCTAAGAATATTTGTGCAGTTGGGGCATCAACTGCACAGGTTAGACGATGTAAGACGGGCAACGCCTGCAATTGTTGTTTGAGCCTAGAATCCCCGCACTTATAGGGCGGGGAGTATGTCAATCGTCTGCTGTGTTTTCAAATGTGCCATCACAACCGTTGCAAAAGGATTATTGCTATTCTCTAATTCCGTCCAACGGTTTTGATAATCGAGAAGCTTGATGGTTCCAAATTGAAAATGCACACTCGTATCGGAATAATTATAACTGTATTGATTTGGTCGCCATGTCGGGTCTGTATCACACAAAATCGCTAAACTAATGGCTGGTTTCGCAAATCTGTCAAAAATTCGTAGGTTGTAAGAAAACATTCTTTCTGCAAAGTTATCTTCCGGTTTCGCCTGGATTTCGACATGGATTAACAGCCAAATTTCTTCTCCTTTAATTTGCCAAACTTTCACTAATTTATCTGCATATCTTCTTCCCTGTTCGGCATTGCGGGCTATTTGTTGAAATTCCTTATCGAGAAATTCATGGGGACGTTTCCAATTAATTAATGCAGCCGTTTGAGGGAAGAAGAATTCCATTGCTTCGGGAAAGTAAGCTTCTAAGATTTCTTTCCACGGTGAATCATTATCGACCCTTTCGCGTTCAGAGGTCATGAATGAGCTTGGTAATATGGTACTGGTGTTTCAATTATCAAGCTTATGATGCAATATAGCGGTTCTCATTGACACTGCGAAGATCGCACTCCATCGAAAAACAAGATCCCCGACTTCTTAAAGAAGTCGGGGATCTGTGGCTCTTTAAATTTGGAGTGTGACGCTGGCGCTGACACAGCTGAGGCTTTGCTAAGATTCATCAGACGTTGAATCTTCATCTAAGTATGTTAAATCTTTGCCCTCAAGGATTGTTCCTGCAAAGTTTGCCCCTTCACGCTTTGTCTTTTTAAGGTCCGCCCCTCTAAGGACCGCCCCTCTAAGGACCGCCCCTCTAAGGTCCGCCCGACTAAGGTCCGCCCCTCTAAGGTCCGCCCGACTAAGGTCCGCCCCTCTAAGGACCGCCTCTCTAAGGTCCGCCCCACTAAGGTCCGCCTCTGTAAACTTCGCCTCTCTAAGGTCCGCCTCTCTAAGGTTTGCCCCAGTAAGGTCCGCCCAACTAAGGTCCGCCCAACTAAGGTCCACCTCTATAAGGTTTGCCCCAGTAAGGTCCGCCCCTCTAACGACCGCCATATAAAAATCTTTGTGGATGAGAATGCAGTTTTGCAAATCTAAAAAACTCAAGCATTTTAAGCAAAACACTTGATCATCATAATTAACTCTCTGCCCATGCAGTCGAGAAATCCAAACACCAAAATTTTTAAAGTATTCTGTCTCTTCTTTTCCTGGAGTTTGTTTGACTGAATCATGCCATTTAATATGAGAAATTTCTTCTGTGACTCTAGCGCAAGCATTCAAAACAGCTAACAGCGCTTCTTCTGCATTACGTGCTTGTCGGTTTTGTTCTTTAAATTGACCTAAATGTAATTCTTCCATTGGCATACCATCATGCAGCATATAGCTAATGAGGTGGCAGAGTGTCTGCTGCCATTTGCCAACTTCAGCTTTATCCTTCAACCGCATTTCACCCAGAAGAAACTTAAAAATGTACTCATCCATAGCAGTTGAACCGCAAAGGTTTGCCCACGCTTTTAGAGCGTCTTTTTCATCCCATCCTTTCTCAAAGTTATTTTGGCGGTCTTCCAAATTTTCGTAAATTGTTTTGACTCCCCGCACAATGCGTCTTGCAGTCAAATATTCACCAAAAGTTTTGTGAGTAAATTCAAAAGTATTTTCATCATCCTTAACCTCACCTTTGCGGAAATAAAAGGCAGTCAAAAGACGAGTAACCCCTTTTTCTGCAACTTGCTTATATTCTTCAAAAAGTTTTTTTAACGGCGGAGTGCTAGCATATTTCTTTTCAATCTTTTTAACTGTTGTTGTTCTGCCATCTCCATGCCAGCAAGCTATAGCGATTTCTTCAAGAATGCGGGCAAAATCTTCATCATTTTTAATATCAAATTCCTTAACTGCCGCGTGTTGTTTATTATCTGCCCAACCTCGTTTATAAACTCCTTGTAATAACTGCCCATAGATATAACTTAAATTGCTGCTTTGTTCTGATTGCAATTTACCTTCGACAAAAACAGATGCGACTAGGTAGCTTTGCAAAGGTTGGGAAGTAATTTCTGTAAAATCTTCTGACTCTAAATCTGATGGTAATCCATCGAAATCTTGACCTATTGCTTTAGCATATTTCTGCCACCAAAGGTTCCGCTGGTCTTGTTCTAACAACTTTTTATCATCAATGTAATTATTTCTTCGGTTTTCATTTTGCGTTACAAAATAAGGCAAAATATGCAGAATCTGATGGGTTTGGCGCAACACACTGCTATGTGCTTGCTGGACTACCAATTCACGACCACTAATTAAGACTTGCAATTTACAATTGTCAGAGTCATTTAACTTTTCTACTTGTCTCTGCACAACACTAACAAATTCTTGGGCAATGTCTTTATCAATTTTTCCCCGCATTGACAACTCATCTAATCCATCAAAAATAATCAGTAAGCGTGATACAGAATTATCTCGTTTTAAGGGATTTGGAGGCAAAGGAATTCGATGTGTAGATTCAATAAAATTGCTGATTTCATCTACCAAATCACCCTTTAAATCAAAAAGATGCAAAGGAATAAATAAAACTTGAACATTGTGTTTTATTTCTTTTTTTTCTTCCTTTAACAGTTTAGCTGCAAACCATTTAGTAAAAGAAGATTTACCACTTCCTGGTCCTCCACTAATAACGCGGATAGCATCTTTAGGTTCAGCAGTATTTAACCAATTTGTTAATTCACTTTCTAGCTCAACAACTATTTTCTCACATTGTTTATTTTTTGTTGTCTGGCGCTGGGCATCATCATCATTTTTCCCCTTAATCTCACGCTCATAGTATGCACGTAAGGGAACATAAACATCTCTCAGGGTAAAAGCTTCATCAAAAATTCGTTGATTGACTTGGTTTTGCAGCCATGCTGAATACAACCGCCATGCTTGTTCCTTTTTACCTTCGCGTTCAGCAGCCGCAATAAAAGGGCTATTGAGTTCTTCTTGCAAAGGAATATATTTATCACTATTATTATTCCACTCTTGATGCAAAGCATAAACAAACTGAGTGGGAAGCCTATCACTGATGACTTTTACCTGTGCCTTATTAAGACCAAAACTTTCTAACCATTCTGCAAAAGGAGTTTTAACTGCTTGAATAAAATAAGTTTCGTTATCTGGAGCAACAGGAGTTTCTTTTGATTTAATAATAAGCCATACTATAGGGTTGTCAAAAAAGCCAGGATAAATAGTCAGTTCTTTACCTATTAAAAATTGGTTTAGGCAATATTCAGAAAGTACCGCAATGATATTCTCAGTTACTTGCGTATATATCTGTCGATAGTCTTTCACCAAGCTCTCTATCGCTTGCTTGAGAGAATGAAGAATTAGCAGCCAAGCAAGTTCTCCTGGTTGTTTTGTGCGCCCAAGTGATGCTCCAATATCTACAAGATTTTCTGGCACGTTGCTCAAATTAACAGTCGCAAGATTTGCTATTGTTTTGGCTAATGCTATCCAAAGCTCTCGCTGCTTAATCTCAGGTTTCCTTTTTAATTGACCGGGCTGAGTGACGCGGATTCCTGGTGTGCTGCTCATAGCCGTTGTATTATTTACCTGGTAGAAGTACTTATCCTATTTATTAAAACAACGTCTCACATTGCTTTTCCTAAAACATAGCAGTAATTTTCATAATTGATTGAGCAGGAGTGACATTTCACCCTCAGAAGCTCAGCATTGAATCTCAAAGCTTCACATTTCACCTTCAAAAGCTCAATGCTGAGCCTCAGAAGCTTAACGTTGAGCCTCAAAAGGTCAAACTTCACCTTCAGAAGCTCAATGTTGACTCTCAGAAGCTCAAACTTCACCTTCAGAAGCTCAACGTTGACTCTCAAAAGCTCAAACTTCACCTTCAAAAGCTCAACGTTGACTCTCAAAAGCTCAACTTGTTAATGCCGGTGCGTTAGGCGCTTTGCTCATGTTCTTCGTTATAAATCATATCCAAGGGTGCGCCTAACACACCCTACTGGGTAATTGACTAAGCTTGATAGGTTTGTAGTTAGCGCTGAAGCGCTAAAGCGCCAACTACGAACTAATGTCAGAATGAGGTATTCCAAATCTTAGCTAGCTGAAATATCCGATGCTTTTTTCTTAGTACGACGGGTAAACCTGCGCCCCATCTCATTAATAACCGCATCTAAACCCATCACGTTTCCACTTGCTTTGGCATAACTATAAACTGCTAGCGCTGATGTATACGCTTCACTCCCAGCGGTCATACACGTATCATCCACTAATTCTTGCAGTTGCGTTAGAGACAGCAGCACGGGATATAACGCTTCATACAACATCATATCCCGGCGCATCTCTTCCAAATCAAAAGAACGGGGAAGAAAATCTGGGTTTTGCGTCGCCACTTCTAACGCTTTGCTGACAAAAGCCCGACTTTTATCTCCCATCTTTAGCATTGTGCGCCGTTCTTCAGTTGTCAAATCAATCAAAAACGGTAATTTTTCGCGAATGGTAGCAATAGCCTGCATCACAGCTTGGCGATCGCTTTGGGAAAAGCTAGCACTAATCCGATTGTCTGCCATTTTTCATACTCCTTTGGGATACCTAAATACAGTGTTCCCAAATGAAGAAAGGCAATCACATATTCGCTCACTTGTCAATGTATTAATTTGGTAATCTAAGCCGCATATCGAATGATTTCTACTTGGATACTATTGTTAACAGAAACCAGCCAGTAGGGTGCGTTAGAGCGCAGCGCAACGCACCATTCCTAACGGTGCGTTACGGCAAAAATATTTATTCTCGCTATCTTTAGTCACCTTGTGCCGTAACACACCCTACTTAATATTTTCTTTACTTCATCTTTATTCCTGAATTTCTACCGACACCGCATCTAACTCTGCCTCCAACTGTTCAACTGTAGGCAAACTTCCTTGTAAATTCTCCGGCAAAGCCTGTCTTAATTGATATGTAGAAACACCAATCGGCTTATTCATATCTCGCAAAGCGTATTCTACAATTGTTTTATTTCTGCTCTTGCACAAAATCATCCCAATGCTGGGTTCGTCGTTTAGATGTCTTAGCAAATCATCCACAGCAGAAACGTAGAAATTCATCTTGCCTGAAAACTCAGGCTTAAACTCTTCAATCTTTAAGTCAATTACTACAAAGCAGCGCAAACGCAAGTGATAAAACAATAAATCTATATAAAAATCTTCGCCTCCAACTTCCAAATGATACTGGCTTCCTACAAAAGCAAAACCTACTCCCAGTTCTAATAAGAAATCACGAATATGGTTAATTAACGCCTTCTCTAAATCACGCTCTTGCGCTGCTTCTCCTAAACTAAGAAAATCGAAATTATACGGGTCTTTAATAATTTCCTGTGCTAGTTCTGATTGAGGTTTGGGAAGAGTACGCTCAAAGTTAGTGATACTCTTTCCTTGCCTGTGGTAAAGTCCACTTTCAATTTGATGAACTAATACATTGCGACTCCAACCCTGTTGTATTGTCTGACGAATATACCACTCGCGTTCAGCACTATCTTTAACTTTATCTATGAGGACGCAATTATGAAACCAGGGAATTTGTGCAGCAGCCCGCTGCACAAATTCTTGATCAGGGTAAGCCTCAGCAAAAGCCCGCATATACTTAAGATTGCGAGACGATAACCCCTTAATCTCTGGAAAAGCTTTGCGTAAGTCAGCAGGCAAACGCTCAATCACCTTTGCTCCCCAGCCTTGCTGTTGCTGTCGCCAAAGGATATCTCGTCCAATTTGCCAATACAAAAGTATTAATTCGCGGTTGACAGCAAGCGCCGCCTGTACTTGAGCTTGTCTTATACGTTCTTTGAGTTCGCCCAAGAATTCTTCATATTCTTGAGCAAGTGGTAACTCATTCGCCATGACTCAGCCTGAAATCACCGCGATACACTCAATCTCTACCAACACATCCTTAGGCAAACGCGACACCTGCACAGACGCACGCGCTGGCGCTGTCGCTTCATCAAAAGACTTTGCATACACCGCATTCATCGCCGCAAAATCATTCATATCTGCCAAGAACACACTCGTTTTCACGACATCCTGAAAAGTCGCCCCAGCAGCCGTAAGTATCGCCTCTAAATTTGCCATCACCTGTTGTGTCTGCACAGTCACATCCCCCTCACCAACAATCTTTCCCGTATTGGGATCAAGAGGAATTTGACCAGCCACAAAAATCATTTCACCAGAAGCTGCGATCGCTTGATTATATGGTCCCACTGGTGCAGGTGCATTATCAGTACGAATAACCCTTTTACTCATCTCTCCTCCTCTGCGCCCTCTGCGCCTCTGTGGTTCCTGATCTACTCCAACCTTGGACGTATCCCATAATGTAGATAACGCCAGTAATCCCGCAGAATCTTATCATGGTCAAAACACAATTGACCAGGCACGCGCCAAGACTCAAAAATTCCTATACCCTTAGCATCATCCCCCGCCTTGGGTTCACCCGTCGCCGTTGCCAAAAACACAATGCTTAATGTGTGCTGACGGGGATCACGGCTCGGATCGGAGTATACATGAAATTGTTCAATTAACTCCACCTGCAAGCCAGTCTCTTCCAAAGCTTCGCGCCGCGCCGCAATCTCCACAGATTCGCCGTAATCTACAAAACCACCAGGGATAGCCCAGCCTAAAGGTGGATTATGTCGCTCAATTAACACTATAGGTCGATGAGGACGATCACCTAATTCGATGATGATATCAACTGTCGGAGCAGGATTTCGGTAACTCATAGTTATTAGTCATTAGTCATTAGTCATGAGTCAAGAGTCAACAGTGAAATATTTTTACTGTGAGCTAATGGTATCGGCTGGACAAAGGATAAACAACGCGAGTTTAGTGGATTCATAGCCAGTTACTGTTCCGTGATAAACTTCGGTGCGATAGCGCCATCGCGTCCTCAATTAATAGCAGGTTAAGTATGCCTTTTCCTAGATCCAGTGGTATTTTGCTACATCCCACCTCCTTTCCCGGTCGATTTGGCATTGGGGATTTAGGCTTAGAAGCATATCGCTTCATTGATTTTCTCAGAGAGAGCGGTCAGCAATTTTGGCAAGTTCTACCTTTAGGACCAACTGGGTACGGTAATTCTCCTTATGCTTCTTTTTCAGCATTGGCTGGAAATCCCCTGCTGATTAGTCCAGACAAACTTGTAGAGCAGGGTTGGCTAGCACAGGAGGACTTTGCTAATTTACCAACATTTGAGGTGTCCAAGGTAGATTACGACAAAGTTAGACCAATTAAAATTGAGCTGCTCAAAAAAGCCTGTGAGAACTTTAAAAACCAGGCATCGCCCATACAGCAAACGGAATTTGCTGGTTTTTGTGACAGCAAGGCTTATTGGTTGGATGATTATGCCGCGTTTATGGCGCTTAAAGATGCTCACGATGGAATAAGCTGGCATAAATGGAAGCCAGAACTTGCTAAGCGCGAACCGGAAGCGTTGGAACGGGTACAGCGGGAACTGACTGCGGAAATCTTTTTTCACAAATTCACCCAATATGAATTCTTCCGCGAGTGGTCGCAACTCAAAACTTATGCCAATATGAGCGGTATTCAAATTATCGGCGATATCCCCATCTACGTAGCCCATGATAGCGCCGACGTGTGGTCCCATCGCGACATTTTTAGCCTGGATGAAGAGACGGGAGAAGCGGCACTGATGGCGGGAGTTCCACCAGATTACTTTAGCGCTACTGGTCAATTGTGGGGCAACCCAGTTTATGAGTGGGAAGAACTGAAAAAACAAGACTATAAGTGGTGGATAGGGCGCTTTGAGGCCTTGCTAGATTATGTTGATGTGATTCGCATCGACCACTTCCGAGGGTTTGAAACTTACTGGGCTGTGAAAAGAGGGGAAGAAACAGCGATAAATGGCGAGTGGATTAAAGCCCCTGGAGAAGAGTTGTTCGAGGCGATTAAACTGAAGTTGGGCAAACTACCGATCATGGCGGAGGATTTAGGTGATATTACGCCAGATGTAGAAGCGCTGCGAGACAAGTTTGAATTTCCGGGGATGAAAATTTTGCAGTTTGCTTTTAGTGATGACGCGGGTAATCCGTTTTTACCGTTCAACTACCAACGCAATAGCATAGTTTACACCGGGACTCACGACAACGACACAACCGTAAGCTGGTTCAATAAAGCGACAGAACACGAAAAGCAATCCTTGTTGCTCTACCTGGGTTGTCAAAGCCCTGAAGGTATTGCCTGGGATTTTATTCGACTGGCTATGACTTCTGTGGCGAATCAGGCAATTCTCCCACTCCAGGATGTCTTGGGATTGGGAGGTGAAGCGCGGATGAATTTCCCTAGTATTGCTGAAGGAAACTGGGAGTGGCGATATGAGGCGGATGCTTTGACGAAGGAGTTAGGCGATCGCCTACAAACTCTCACCAGATTCTCTGGACGTGCGCCTCAACCTAAGTGAGGAAGTTCACGGGGACTGGGGACTAGGGATTAGGGACTCTTTACTGGGAGGAAATGAGGAAGATGAGGAGGACAAAGGAGAATTTCTAGTTCTTCCCTCACTTTCTCACTCCCTCACTCCTCCATCTCAATACTCAGTATTAGCTGCGATCGTAACTTGTTTCACTTTCCCAGGTTCTCCTAGTTGCTTGGGTTGTTGCTTGTTGACACTCACTAGCACGCCACCCGCATTACCTGCTTTGACAGTCAGTTCTCCCTGCGCAATCCAAGTTCGTTGGCTTCCCTGTGGAAGTTCACCCTCGTACTGAACTTTGCCATCGGCTACCACTCGAATCCAAGACTTCTCTTTCAAAGTCAGACCAATTTGCACCTGCTGATTGGCGTTAGTGCTGCTAAAGGATTCGCTCAAAGCTTGGCGTTGCTGTGTCTGATTATTTTGAGTGACTGGTGGTTGTGCAAGACGCTGTCTTTGTGGTTTCGGATTGCTTTGGCTATAACTTACTTGTGAAGTCGCGCTGTTGAGTAATCCAGACAAGCCACTGACAGAGCAGAAAATCACAAATATGTATAGCACGTAAAGATGGACGGGGCGTAATTGATCTACCCCGTTGGTTTTCCAGCCTGGCTTTAGACTCACGCGGTTCATACCTATGGGAAAAGTGCTAGAAAATTCTGCTCCATTTAACCCCAGTGCATCAGCAAATTGCCGTATCAAACCCTGAGTGTAAACTGGCTCTGGCAGTTCAGCTAAATTAGCTTGTTCTATCGCCTGCAATAGTCGTGGGGAAATTTTGGTCAACAGGGCCATTTCATGTAAGGATAGACCTTGTTCCAAGCGCACAGTCCAAAGTTGAGCACCCATGTCCGCTAGAATTTCGGCTCTTTGTTGCTCTATTGAAGGTGTTGACTCTAACTTGTCTTTCCTTCTTAGCCATTTCATATTCTGTTACACTCCTTAAACCACGCTGAATCATTAATAGGAATCTGCAGCAATTGCTTTTTTTAAAAAGCGAATTTCAAACTCTTCTAGGTGACGATACTCACCCTCAGCTAAATAGCCTTTTCCTGGCGTTTGTAATTGAATTGAACCGATAGCAGTGCGATGTAGTCTTATCACCGGATATCCCAACTGTTCGGCGATACGGCGAATTTGACGATTTCTCCCCTCCTTCAAAATAATTTCTAAACAGCTAGAATTGGCAAGCCTTTCTACGACTCGCACTTGTGCTGGTCGTGTTTTTCTCCCCTCCAAGACCACACCCTGACGCCACATCTGTAGCACTTCTTGTGGAGGATGTCCTTTGACCAAAACACGATATGTTTTGGGAATACTGTGACTGGGATGGGTTAGCCCAAATGTTAGGTCGCCATCGTTTGTAAGTATTAAAGCTCCTGTAGAGTCTACATCTAAGCGACCTACTGGGTGAATACCTTTACCGGAACTTATTTGTTTAGGTAGTAAGTCTAAGACTGTAGGTCTTCCTTGCTGGTCCTCGCAAGTCGTTACGACTCCGGTTGGTTTGTGCAGTAACAGGTACATTAAAGCTGGACGTTGCACAAAAGACACAAGCTCACCATCGACCGTGATCGTATCTGTTTGGGGATCAGCTTTTTGACCCATATGTGCTAATTCACCATTAACCCGCACGCGTGAGGCTTTGATCATTTCTTCAGCTTCACGACGTGAGGCTATACCCCACTGAGAAAGAATTTTTTGTAACCGCGCCTCCATGTGGAAATTACTTATAAGTGATGAAAATCGTTGATAAACAAAGAATATATTTAAATTTTGTCCTGAATCACTGTAAATGGTAAAGTAATAGCCTATTACAGTACTTGGCGTTTGTTAATTGCATATTCATAAGCAGAACGGTTAGATGCAAGAGTTAAATTCACACTCAACAAAATCAAACAAGGTACGGATTGTTACAACTATACTAACCAGAGCACTAAAGCTGTGGTTGAAAACACAAGTGAGCCAAATCTCCGAACTGGAAGTAGAGATTAAAGCGAGCGATCGCCAAATTCTCTCTGGTTGCATTCCGAGTGTATCTATTTTTGCCAGTCATGCAGTTTATCGAGGTCTCCATCTTACACAGATTGAACTAGTTGCAGAAAACATTCGGGTCAACATTGGCTCCGTACTTAAGGGACAGCCACTGCGACTGTTAGAAACAGTACCAGTAGTTGGCGAGTTGATTCAGTCAGAGGATGATCTCAATGCCTCCCTTTCATCTGCCTTATTACCAAGTGCTCTCAATGATGTTCTGGTTAAACTTTTACCAGAACACTGCCCAAAATCCAAGTCTATCAGTTGGCAAAAAATTCAGCTTCACAAGAGTAAAGCAATACTCTGCGCTATTTTGGCAGACGAAAGCGAACCGACTGACTTAGATATTAGTATGAGCCCGGAGTTACTGAGCACACAGGAATTGCAACTCTCATCAATCCAAGTCAAAAGCAATACTGGCTCGCAGTTTGAGGGTAATCACCAAGACCTGTATTTCAATCTAGGATCAGATGTTGATATCCAAGAGTTAACTCTCGTCCCAGGGCAGTTAGTGTGTCGTGGACGGATTAACGTCAACCCCTAATCATTAAAAATAAGAAACTAAAACAGGAAATTATTTATTTTTAATGATATATTTAGCTAGAAAATTTAGCTAGAAAAAATGATAGTGAAGCTGAGTACAGTTTTTCTAATTTCGTAGGACTGTGGCTGGTAATTGCGCTTACCGTACCTGAACCAGCAATCCTTACGAAACAGATGCAATTCTGTACTCAGTAGAACACAAGAGATTTTTTACAGTTGTTTGTTAGTTACAAGAAGCCACCTGATGATGCTCATCAAAGCATGAGGTCATCAGCTGTTCGTCCAAGAACCACAGACGCTTGTCGATTACCATCGAGATTTCAGCGTACAAGTACGCTGTATCTGCATCCCCCAGAATGGCAGTACGGTCAATGTTCTCCCACAGCAAAGAGCCATAGATGGATAGACGCTCTGCGAGGGATGCTACGTGTTCTTGACGTTCTGTAATATGAAAGGGGTATTCAGGTAATACTGAGTGTTTGACAGCTGCCCGAGCAGTTCCTCTGGCTAAACCACCAAGGGTTGTCACTCTCTCCGCAAGCAAATCAATATACACCTCCAGTTCCATTGCAATTTCATGAAACAGTTCGTGTAAAGCACAAAAGTTCATGTTTTTGATATTCCAACGCGCCTGCTTGACCTGAGTCTTCAAATCAACAGTAGTTGCAAGCGTTTGGTTGAGGATGTCAACAAGTTGCGCTTGAACTTCTAAGGGTGTACTATTGCGAGTGGCATCAGGGCGAGTACAGCGAGGCTTGCGATTATCGTTCATACGCTCTCCTCAAAAAGAAATAGGAAAAGGACGTAGTGGTAGAACGCCCAGCAAGCACTTTTTTGCAAACGTCTCTTTGGAGATGCACCGCAATACTCATCACTTTCATTCGATTTCTCCCAACACCCCTGAATTTGGCAGGGCTTTTTTCATGCTCCAAAACAAGAAATGCGGGGGATAAGGGAGGACATTATCCCCAGCCTTTATTGCTGCTGCAATTGTTGTGTGAACAACCTTGCTTTGATTAATGGGGCAAGAATTTCGCCTTGTGTTTTCACAAGGCAAGTATTAGGAGACTCAACTGGCTCGAATACCACTAGCCGACATTAATAGAGAATAGAGACTTTCATTTTTATCTAAGGTATATGAAACCGTGATTGCTGCTGTCTAGAGCATTCTTGCTGTTTTAGAAGATTCTTGCTATTTTCTGGAGGAGCGAATTTCTTTGGGTGTCACTCCCAACAGGCGCTTGAAGTGACGTGTGAATTGGCTTTGGTCAGCAAAACCAACCTGTGAGGCAATTTCAGAAATTTTTAGTTGACTTTGTAGGAGCAATATCTTGGCACGCTCAATCCGGCAGTGAATCACATATTGGTAGGGAGAAAGCCCTGTAGACTGCTTGAACAAGCGGGCGAAGTGGTACTGACTTATGCTGACTTCCTGTGCCATACTCCCAAGCAGTAAATTATCCGCTAAATTGTCAATAATAAACTCAATGACTCGCTGTAACTTATACTTCGGCAATCCTCCTTGATATTCTCGGAGTTTGTGCTTGGGTGCAGAGTAATGCTGCAATAAGTGAGCTGATAGCGCAGTTGCCATTGATTCAGCGTAAAGGCGACTAGCTGGTCCATCTGATTCCAGTGCTGTCTTAAGAGCAAGCCCCATTTGATAAATTAACGGATCGGGTTTGGAAAAGTGTGGTATTATTTCCAAAATATCTGGGTCAACTGACTCACCCGCAATATTTGAGACAAACTCAGAATCTAAGCACAAAGCGATAAATTCGGATTCCTGAGGAGAATATATCTTGTGGGTGACTTGAGGAGGAATGACCGCTACGTCGCCTCGTCTACAGTTCTCGGTTCTGTGGCAATCGCCTAGCCATCGCTCGAGCCCTGACTGACTTTTTAGACGAATCGCAAGTGTGTAATGTGATGCGTAATGTTCCGGGCTTTCATACTCTGGTTGAAGGTGGTATTCCAGAGACATATTCTCCCATCCAGCTTGGTGGCTAGATAGCAGAGGTGGTTTGGGGAGTACGCTCTTACGAGCTTCGACTCTAGTCACATCAAGGGCTAAAGCTTTCTCTTGTGGCATTGATTTCACCTCGTCTGCTAGGCTTTTGCCGTTAATTAGGTCAAAAACGTGTTGGCTATAGCTTGTAGTGGCTTGGTGTCGGTAAACCTAACTTCCTGGGCGACTATTAAGCAGAGCGTTACTTTTGGGAGTAACGCTTGCACAGGAACACAATTTCTTAGCTTATGACCAAAGAAAGAACTCACTAGTCAGAATTGTTAATTAGGGTACAAGCACCTAAATTCATTTCTGAAAAACAAAAAGGTTTATTATGCCTTCACGCACTCGCGAACGAGCCGAAAGTGTGCGACAAGGCGGAGCTTTGTTAAATCCCCTAAATTTATGGGCATGTCCAAGCTGCGTTCTTTTTAAAACATATATCGGTCATCGGCACTTAAGTGTCCAGTCGAATTGGCACGCGGCGCGTGAAATTCAGCCTTAGAAATTGACATACCTTTTGAGTGTTGCTTCTTTGATACAAACAAAGTTGCAACTGTTTTTCCTTTGAAGGCGAAACAACGGAAATTGTTACCCTTGCTAAGGAATTTAGCCCAAGGTTAGATACCGAAACATGGTGTTGCTTTCAGTAACAGTTATCATCACTATTAGCACATAATATTTATAAGAAGTTAAAGTAATCTTTACAATTACCAATAGAATCTATAAAAATTTTCGCAAACAAAGTAGACGTAAAGAAAAAGGATGAATCACAGCAGAGTTTATGCTTCATAATTCATCACATATATTTAATATCTGTTACTTAGCAAAGTTCTAATTAATTAGTAATAAATACTTAATCTTGTCAACTAAGCTTGCAGCGGGCAATATAAAAACCCGCGCAGTACAGCAAAACGGGTTGACTATAATCAGAGTTTTAAAATCCAAAAAGGTACGGCAGGACTTGTCAGAACCGAAGCAACTCAAGAACGTTTCAAACGCCCACCGTTGAATCAACAATGGCTAAAAGGAGACACCGTGCCTTTGAATAACGGCTTTCCAAGGTGTGCCTGGGAACCCGCCTACTCAAATTAGCTTAAGCGATATTGGGGACTTGGCTTAGTCCTCAAGAATCCCACACCTTGTAGGTGTGGGAGTGTCAATGATTTGCTAGCAACGGCAACAGAAGCGTGACAAAATAGTAAACCAAAGGAGCAGTAAAAATATAGCTATCCGTACGATCCAAGATACCTCCGTGACCGGGGATTAATTGCCCTGAATCCTTTACCCCAGCATCGCGCTTAAGCATAGATTCGGTTAGGTCGCCCAAAAGACCAGCAATGCCAATGAGCAAACCTAGTGCGACACCAGTAAAGGGGAATCTAGGCAAATGGAGGTAATAGGCTGCAAGTACAGCTACGAAGACGCTGGCTGCAACACCAAAAACAGCTCCTTCGACTGTTTTTTTCGGACTAATCTCCGACAAAGGAGTTTTCCCAAAGAATTTACCAATGATGTAAGCACCAATGTCAGTTGCCCAAATACAAACGAAGGTGAGCGCTGTTGCTGTCAGACCTTGGGGAAGAGAGGCAAAGTTTCGTTCCAGAAGATTTGTCCAAATTGTGGACAGGTAATCACCGACAGGTAGATTGGTGATGGCTGCACCATCAAGCGATCGCAACCGCACCCAGTAACTTGGCAGATACCCAGTGTAGAATAGCCCCAAAATGGAAGCGGCAATATCCGCGATTGTTGCCATTTTTGGCTGAAACAACAGGTAAAAGCAAATAAAAGTGCCAGCCAGTGGCGTCACGGCATCAGCTAAGTTCCCATCCAAAGTGCAAATGACCAGCAAAATTTGGCTAACAAACATGGTGGTTTTAGCAGTAGGAGCGATACCTTTTGCTCGCACCAAATCAAAATATTCTAGTTGACCTAGAAAGACGATAACCGCAAACAAAATAGTAAAGTACCACCCACCCAAAAGGGTCGCAGTCAAAGCAAGGGCTATTGCAACAATTCCACTAAAAATCCGAGACCAAGGCATGGGCAAAAGAGTGAAAAATGAAGAATGAAGAATGAAGAATGAAGAATGAAGAATGAAGAATGAAGAAACTTTTGCATCTTCTTTCTGGCTTCTTCTTTCTTCGTACTTTGATTTCTAGTCTAGTTTCTCACCACTGAGGATAAAAATGGGGTTGACAGCAGTAAAACTCTGAGAAGAACCTCGCGTCTCCAAGCGGTTCACAGCAGACTGGATGACTTCAATATTTCTCGCTTGCAACTGGGCAAAGCTTTGAGAAATTGCATACAGACCTTCTAGATTAGCCGCTGTGGCGACAACTCGACCTGAGGGAACCAAGTAACGCCACACTGCTTTCATAATTTCTTGGATGGGACGTCCTCCTTCAATACAAACGCGATCAGGAGCAACCTTTAGGTCTTGTAAACATTCCGGCGCGCTTCCTTCAATGACTTCGACATTCTTCACTTCAAAGCGATCGCAGTTGCGCCGAATCAAGTTGGCGACTTCTTCATCCCGTTCTACAGCAATGATCTGCCCACCTGGAGATAGCAACCCCGCTTCTACTGGAATCGTTCCCGTCCCTGCGCCAATGTCCCATAACACGGTATTAGGTAAAAGGCGCAGTTGCGCAAGTAACAGCAGTCTAATTTCTCGCTTGCTTAAGGGAATTCCTGGCAAGCGCTCGAACAAATCATCTGGAATACCAGGAGTAATATAAGGCCAAAGTTGGGAGGGCATAAGCAATTCACGCATTCAAAATCGCAAAGCGTCATAGTGAGCCGTAGCCTTGAGCGAAGCGAAGCAAAAGCGCCAAATTGGAAAAATAAGGGCTGATAAGGATGAACAGTACCCTTTTTTCCCACAGAGAATCACAGAACAGCAAAGAACCGTACAATTATGTTAAAAATATATATTTGCCTAGCTTAGGAAAATACAATGAAGAAAAAGGTTTTAATTTTTTAGCCATAAGTAATGGTAATGAATGGTCAAGTATTAGGCGATCGCTACGAAGTACAGCAGCAATTGGGCAAAAAGGCTGGGCGACGGACGCTTTTGGCTCGTGATCTCCTGACAAGTGAATTGGTGGTTGTCAAGTTACTGTCTTTTAGCAGTGACTTTGAATGGGATGATCTCAAACTGTTTGAGCGAGAAGCCGAAACTTTAAAAAAAATAACACATCCATCTATTCCTCGCTATTTAGACTATTTTGAGGTAACTTTACCAAATCTCAAAGGCTTTGCTTTAGTACAGACTTATATAAGCGCACAAACTTTGGAGCAATATATCAAAGCTGGGCGTACTTTTACAGAAGCAGAAGTCAAACAGATAGCTAAAGCACTTTTAAAAATTCTCATTTACTTACATGAGCAAAAACCGCCGACAATCCATCGCGATATTAAGCCTAGCAATATTTTGCTGACCAACCGCTCTGGCAATAATGTAGGTGAAATCTACTTGGTGGATTTTGGCTCAGTACAGACTGTGGCTGCAGGTGAAGTCGGGACAATGACTGTAGTCGGAACTTATGGCTATATGCCACCAGAGCAATTTGGTGGACGCACAGTTCCTGCATCTGATCTCTACAGCTTGGGTGCGACTTTAATTTACTTGGTAACAGGGACGCAACCTGCGGATTTACCCCAAAAGGACTTCCGAATTGACTTTGAGCAGGCTGCAATTCTCAGTCCCGGTTTGACTGAGTGGTTGAAGTGGATGAGTGAACCCAGTTTAGAGCGACGGTTGGGTTCGGCGCGTGAAGCGCTAGCAGCTTTGGAACATCCACTGTTACAACAGGCACATCCAGAAGAAATGTGCTTTTCAGACTGGATGAAACAGAACTGGTATTGGGATGGAAACCATTGGATAAGCAAAACTCAAGAGCAGCCAAGACAAATTGTCTCTTCAAAGCTGAACAAAAATCAGTCTGGGCGTAGTTTAACCATCAAAATGGGGCAACCAGCTGGTAGTAAAATCAAACTTAAGAAAGATGAAAATTCTTTAGATATTTTGATTCCACCAACCGGTTTTCAACCGTCGATGACGTTCATGGTTTTGTTTGCGATCGCCTGGAATTCTTTTATTCTTTTTTGGACAATTAACGCGATCGCTGCACCTTTTCCAGCAAACATACCCTTTGCTTTATTCTCACTTCCCTTTTGGGGTGCTGGTTTTCAGATGTTATCTGCGATTCTATTTCCTTTATTCAGACGGACTCGACTTCGTTTAAATCGGGAAAAAATTAGCTTTATCTGGGATTTGCTGGGATTAAAATTCAATCGTGTTGCTTCAGCGCGAACACAGGATATCACTAAATTGGTGTACTCGCCGAAAACGTTTACAACAGATTCTGAAGGCAACAGATTTGAAATTCCCCCTCAATTGATCATTTGGGCTGGAGTACACAAGTATCAGCTTGGCGGTGGTTATGGTCCAATTAAGTCTGAACCAGAAATTGAATGGCTGGCTCATGAATTAAGCGATTGGTTGGGTTTATCACTGATACAAGAATGAAAATAGTACCCCGTGCAGAGGAGAAGGAGATTTTCATCTGTTATGGTGTACCCAGCTCATGATGGCTACTTTTTTAATTAAATGTTTAAAAAATGTTAAAATTTGTAAATAATAATTACAATTTTGTAAAAAACAAGTTTGGTTCTGATGAGTCGAGCTATGAGCCAATTTGAAGTCAACCCTACCCAAATTACAAATCTCATTCAGCACGAACCAATTGAATTTTCCATCTCGATCCAGCCTCATGGCGTACTACTGGCGCTTAATCCCCAGTTAGTCATCTTGCAAGTGAGCAACAATACCGAGGACTTATTGGGCAAAAAGCCAGACGATTTACTCGGTCAACCCCTCAGCAATTTGCTTGACACAAAACAAGTCAAAGCTATTGAGCAATGCTGGCAACAAGAAAGAGGTCGTGTCAATTGCTTTAAGCTGTGTATCGAGACTTCAAAAGGTAAGCAATACTTTGATGGTATGGCTCATAGTACAGAAAGTAGTCTGATTCTTGAGCTAGAACCAACTGACTCTGTCAACGAAATCAGCTTTTTGAGCTTCCATGCTTTAGCGGGTGAGGCGATCGCCAAAATGCGAAAGACATCAAACCTCACAGATTTTTTGCAACTTGTTGCATCCGAAGTGCAAAAAATTACAGGTTTTGACAGAGTGATGGTCTATGAATTTGACCATATGGGAGCGGGTTCCGTAGTTGCCGAAATCAAACGGCATAATTTATCACCTTATTTAGGGCTGCACTATCCCGCTA
This sequence comes from Scytonema sp. HK-05, assembly GCF_963872035.1. Taxonomy (NCBI): domain Bacteria; kingdom Bacillati; phylum Cyanobacteriota; class Cyanophyceae; order Nostocales; family Scytonemataceae; genus Scytonema; species Scytonema sp. HK-05. Next base: position 191,484 of record NZ_CAWMYC010000114.1, on the reverse strand, counting down.
CGGATCTGCCTGAGCAAGTTAGGGAGTTATACAGGCGTAATTTGCTACGATTTATTCCCAATTTGAATGCCCAACCTGTCGAACTCGTTTCAGTTGAAAATCCCGAAACGCATTCTACACCTGTTGACTTAAGCTTTTGCGTCCTTAGGAGCGCTCACCCCTGCTGTGTTGAATACCATCAAAACATGGGTGTAGCAGCCATCCTGGTGATAGCGCTTATTAAGGAGCAAAAGCTTTGGGGATTAGTTGCTTGTCATAATCAAACACATAAGCATATTCCTTACGAAGTGCGCAAAATTTGCGAATTCTTAGGGCAGATTGTGTCGCGAGAACTAGAACACAAAGTCAATCAGTCGCAACTGGACTATAGGGTAAAGCTTCAGTCGCTACAGTCTGATTTTATAGAGTCGATTTCCCAAGCAGACAATTTTAAAGAAGCGCTTGTTAATCCTCAACCTAGGTTGCTTGATATCGTCGATGCTCAGGGAGCAGCAGTTTATCTGGATGATGAGATTACGCTTTTAGGATCAACACCCAATATTGAGCAGGTTCGTCTTCTGATTGATTGGGTAGATACTTCAAACGGCGACAACCTATTTTCCACTGATTCTCTGCCCAAGCTTTACCCAGAAGCTGTTGACTTCAAAGATACGGCAAGTGGTTTGCTGCTTTTGCGGATTTCTAAAGTTCGGCGTTATTACATCCTCTGGTTTCGTCCGGAAGTTATCCAAACAGTAAGCTGGGCAGGTGATCCAAATGAATCGATTCAGGTTGATGCCAATGGTAATGTTACCCTTTGTCCACGAGCATCCTTTGAACGTTGGCAACAAACGGTTCGATTGACTTCGCTACCTTGGAAACCGTGTGAACTCGACAGCGCTATTGCTCTTCGGAATGCGATCGTGGGCATCGTACTTTCTAAAGCAGATGAATTAGCCAGAATGAACCTGGAGTTAGAGCGCAGCAACCGCGAGCTAGCTTCCTTTGCCTTTGCCGCTTCCCATGATTTAAAGGAACCTTTGCGGGGCATTCACAACTACTCAAGCGTGCTATTGGAAGACTACGCCCAACTGCTGGATGAGGATGGAATTGAGTACTTACAGACAGTAGTTTCCTTGTCTCAACGGATGGAAACTCTGATTAATTCCCTGCTGCGACTCTCCCAGTTAGGGCAAGCGAAACTGCAGCTAGAAGCAACTGACCTCAACGAATTACTCGATCAAGTGATTCATCTTTTACGTGCTAGTCGTCCGCAAGGTCAGTTCGATATTCGCATACCCAGACTTTTGCCTACGATTGAATGTGACCCAGTTCTCCTTAGTGAAGTGTTTAGTAACCTGATTATCAATGCGTTGAAATACAATGACAAGCCAGAAAAATGGGTTGAAATTGGTTACCTGACTACGGAAGAGCAACAGGAAACCTCAGTAGCCTTTGTGTTTTATATACGAGATAACGGCATTGGTATTCCAGAACATCACCACGAGAGTATTTTCCGACTATTCAAGCGGCTCCACTCTCAGGAAAAGTATGGTGGAGGTGCCGGTGCGGGGCTTGCCATTTCTAAGAAGATTGTTGAGCGTCACGGTGGTCGTATCTGGGTTGAGTCGGTCGTGGATGTTGGCTCAACATTTTATTTTACGCTCGAATAGTTTAAAATCTTAATAAAAGAAGTGTATTTTTATTACATTCTTTGAAAACAACAAATGATAACAAAACTCAATGAACCACTGCTGGTTGTTGAGGACAGCAATGAGGATTTTAGGATGCTGCAACGCCTGATGCGGCGGATGGCTGTCCAAAATCCTATATATCGCTGTACTAACGGGGATGAGGTTTTAGAGTTTCTCTATCAACAGGGGAATTACCAAGACCCTAACAGAGCTCCACGACCTTCTGTGATTCTGCTAGATCTGAATTTACCAGGTATTGATGGTCGTGACATCTTGGAACGGCTGAAGCAAGATAGCAGCCTTAGGAAAATCCCCATTGTTGTTTTCACCACATCATCTAACCCAAAGGATATTGAGATCTGCTACCAAAAAGGCGCAAATGGCTATCTCATCAAGCCAATAAATGCTCAAGAGTTGCAAAAGACAATTCAGGCATTTGTAAATTATTGGTTAGAGGCAAATACTCCGCCGATGGAGGTTAATGACTCATTAGAAAGCTAAGACGAACACTGCCTAATTTAAAAATTATTTATATTTAAATTAAATTTTGTTAAAAATTCTATGATATATGAGAAGCTTGTTCAAGGAGTAAAATAATTCTCCTTTATCGTTCTATGCCAGAAACCAGGACGTTACTCATCATTGATGATTGTCCAGAGGATCGGAGAATCTATCGTCGATATCTTTTGAAAGATCCTCACCAGTCCTACCAAATTTTGGAAGCAGACTCGGCGAAGGACGGGCTTGCTTTGTTCCAGGAAATACTGTGCGATGTGATTTTACTCGATTTTTCCCTACCTGATATGACTGGGCTAGAAATCCTCGATCAGCTCAAGCAGCACAAATTTGAGGTTCCCGCGCCCGTGATTATGCTGACAGGGCAAGGTGATGAAAATCTCGCCGTACAAGCTATGAAAAAAGGTGCCCAAGATTACCTGAGCAAGCAACGTCTCAAACCAGATGTGCTACAATTAGCAGTCCGCAACGTGATTCAGCACGCGCACTTGCAAAGTGTGCTTAGCCAAACAAGGGAAAGACAACGTCTGATTATTCAACAGGCAGAACTGCTTGCCCAAGCACAAGCAGCTCTTATGAGAGAACAGAAACTTAACGCTTTTAAATCCCAAATTATTACAACAGTTTCTTACGAGTATCGAACACCGTTAGCTTCTATCCTTGCTGCAGCGTCAACTCTAAAGCAGCATGGCGACAAGCTGGATGAATCGAAACACCAGAGGTTGCTGCAAATTATTGAACAGAAAGCCCGCCAGATGGGTAAATTGGTCGATGATTTGCTTGTGTTTTATCAATTTGACTTGAATAAAGCGCAATTTAAGCCCCAGCCGCTCGATGTGTGCCACTTTTTTTCTGATTTGATAGAAGAGCAACGAGAAAAATTGAGTTCTCGTCATGAATTGATTTATAAGATGACTGGGAATCACAAGGACTTTTGGGGCGATGGCTTACTTTTGCGGCAAATCTTTGTGAACTTAATGTCCAATGCGATTAAGTACTCGCCAGATGGAGGCAAGATAGAGTTTCACCTGATTGGGAATGACTCACAAGTTATCTTTTGTGTCAAAGATCAGGGAATTGGCATACCAATAGAGGAGCAAGACAACTTGTTTCAAGCTTTCAGTCGTGGGAGTAACGTTGATACAATCCCTGGAACTGGATTGGGACTAGCCATTGCTAACGCTTGTGTAGAGTTACATGGCGGCGATATTGCCTTGGAAAGTCAGGTGGGAAAAGGAACTAAAATAACAGTAACTTTACCAAAGCGACTTTTGATTTAAAGCACAAGGATTATAGCAATCCTAAATCATAAGCCCTTTGGGCACGCTACGCGAACGTAAAATTCTCTGTTCTCTCTTTTCTTGGCGCTCTTGGCGTCTTGGCGGTTGATAATTTTTACAACTTAAATAGGACTGCTATATAGATAAACGATTCTTATCGGTGTTGGTAAGCTTCCATCACAAATAAGCTCAGCAATTACACCACATTGCAAGTAAATGAAGTACAACGTTGTTATCTACAAATCAGACAGAGAGCAAATTTTACTTCTGAGTTCTGAGTTCTGAGTTCTGAGTTCTGAGTTCTGCTGTATCACTGTTTGAATTTTGCTAATATTTCTTAGAGTTTATTTCTATACCTCGCCTAAGCGCGTCCCGCCTCCAGGCAAATTCATTAACAGCAAGGCAATCTGTTACTGGAAATAAAAACGCCTATCATTTTGCTTGACGTTGGCTTTTACTCCGTTCAACCCAACCGACATTCTTTTTTTGAATGTCTTGTTTGATCAATTCAAGGTCAGTATAAGAGTCAGCAACCTTAATCAGACTTTCATTGGTCATTGAACTTAAACCAACAACTTCCACTTGAACTCCTTGGTAGCTGATAGCATTAACGGCATAGCTCAAGTCGCCATCTCCACTCAACAAAACCAAAGTATCGCAGTACCTTGCGAGTGTGATCATATCGACGGCAATTTCTACATCCAAATCCGCTTTCTTGGAGCCATTTGGCAGTTCAATGAGTTCTTTGGTCACTACACGATAGCCATTGCGACGCATCCAGAGGAGAAAGCCTTGCTGTTTTTCATTTGTAGAATCAACACCTGTGTAGAAATAAGCCCTAAGCAGTTGACGCTCGTTTGTGAGGTAGCGTAACAGTTTGGTGTAGTCAATTTCAATATTGAGGTGCATCGCTGCGTAAAACAAGTTTGCGCCATCAATAAAAATGGCGACACGTTGGTGTCGCTTCTTCTTTGGTAAATCGTTCCAAAGACAAGGTCCTAAGCTATGATCATTTTCAAGATCTGATTGCTCAAAAACGGAAAGTTGTGGCACATTCAACGGTGGCTCAGGCTCCAACTTTAAGCGTTGTTGGTTGTTATGCTGAGGTCGTGGAAGTAGTTGCATGAAAATACGACTCCAAGCGTGATTTTTATCAAAAAGAGTGGTAAATATCATTCGACTTAAAACAAAGAAATTGAAAAAGCCGAATTTTTAATATTTTCTTTATTTTTTACAATCTTTGTCTTAGCAGTTATCTAAAAATCTACAAATTTTGAGAATTTGTAATTTTTCTTATAATTATACGAGATATTCTGCTGCAGCAACCAAAAAAACCCAAATTCTGGCTTGAGATTTGTGAGATTGGTGGTAGCCTGAGCACATATGTCTATAGTTAATAAAGGTCTGTTGCTTGGTTACGTAGATAGGAGAAACTTATGTTTGGATTGGGATGGCCAGAAGTCGGTATAATCGCCCTGGTTGCTGTGATCATTTTTGGACCAAAAAAAATTCCAGAATTAGGCAGCGCACTGGGGAAAACTCTGCGAGGTTTTAAGGAGGAACTGAAGAATCCCAGTGACGATACTAATCCGGAAAAAACACAAGAGTGAAGAAAGAAAGTTGAAGAATGAAGTTCTATCTTCTTTCTTCCTTTTTTAAAACTCATAATACTGTATTTACCACAGAAGATGGTACCCCAATTTGGGAATCTACAATGGGCGAGTTGGTATTTTGTTGAGTTATCTCTTCTTTGACGACTCCACGCGCTGTAATTAACTTAATAGCGCGGTTGATGCTTTCTGGCAAAATGACGACTAGACTGTTATCTGGAGCAGTGTCCAAGGCTCTGTTAACGGCTTCTGTTTCATTAAGAATTGTTTCATACTCACGGTTGGGGTTGACTTCCTTAATGCCTCGAACAATCAAATCAGCAGCTGTACCCCGCACCCGTCCTCTAGTGTCATCATCTTCTTTGACGATGATTGAGTCAAAAATCTCTGCTGCCAGTTTGCCTAACATGATAAAGTCTTCGTCGCGGCGATCGCCTGGTCCACCGATCACCCCAATACGTTTACCAGAAGTCCAATTACGGACGAAAGCGCCTAATGCTTGATAACTCGCTGGATTGTGCGCATAGTCTACCAACGCGTGGTAGTTACCCAAATTAAATAAGTTCATCCGTCCTGGTGTTTGACTCACCGAAGCGCGAAAGGTATTCAAACCACCACGAATTTGCTCTATCGAAACATTTTGTACGAATGCTGCCAAAGAAGCTGCTAAAGCGTTGGCTATCATAAACGGCGCACGTCCGCCCATTGTCAGGGGTATATTTTCTGCTCGTTCAATCCGGTGCGTCCAATCGCCTTTCAATATTGACAGATAGCCATTTTCATAGACTGCGGCGACTCCTCCCTGTTGAATGTGCTTTCGCACCAATTCCGCATCTGGGTTCATGGTGAAGTAAGCAATATTTGCTTTTGTTTTTTCTGCCATAGCAGCAACTCGGGGATCATCAGCATTGAGGACTGCGTAACCGTCGGGAAACACCGCTTCAGCAATCACGCTCTTGAGATGCGCCAACTGTTCAATATTATCAATGTCGCCTATCCCCAGGTGGTCAGACGTAACATTTAATACTATACCTACATTAGCGTTTTCAAAAGCCAGTCCAGACCGGAGAATACCCCCACGAGCACTTTCCAGTACCGCCACTTCCACTGTTGGATCTTGTAGAATCAGCTGCGCACTTTGGGGACCAGTATTGTCTCCCACTTCAACCAAGTAATTTCCTATGTATGTCCCGTCTGTAGTTGTATAACCTACGACTTTATTTGTCTGCTTGAAAATGTGTGCCAATAGCCGGGTGGTAGTGGTTTTGCCGTTGGTGCCTGTGACGGCAAGAATGGGTATGCGACTGGTTTTATCAGATGGGAACAACATATCCATCACTGCTCCCCCGACATTACGAGGGATACCTTGGCTTGGAGCGACGTGCATCCGGAATCCGGGAGCTGCGTTAACTTCTACAATCACACCATCCACTTCTCGCAAGGGACGGCTAATATCCGCTGTCACAATATCAATTCCGGCAATATCCAAACCGATGATTTTCACTATCCGTTGTGCCAGCCAAACATTTTCTGGATGGATTTCATCTGTACGGTCTACGGCACTGCCCCCTGTACTCAAGTTTGCCGTTGCCCGCAGATAACAAATTTCGCCTTTAGGTAACACGGTGTTAAGCGTGCGACCTTGCTTTTCCATCAGTTGGTAGCTGGTGCGGTCTAGTTCAATTTTGGTGAGGACGTTATCATGTCCCTCACCACGGTTTGGGTCTTTGTTAGTTTCCTCAATCAGTTCAAAGATGGTGGATTTGCCATCGCCAATCACATTAGCTGGCACACGTTCAGCAACTGCTACGAGTTTACCATCCACCACGAGAACCCGGTGGTCGCGCCCGGTGTAATACCGCTCAACAATAATTGACCGGGAAACCTGTCTGGCAGAATCGTATGCAGCTTCTGCTTCTTCCCTGGAAGTGATATTGATGGAGATACCGCGTCCGTGATTCCCATCCAAAGGTTTGATCACAATGGGGTAGCCGCCAACTTGTTCAATGGCTTCTTCTAAATCGTCCAAGAAGTTGATCACCGTACCTCTTGGTACAGGAATTCCGGCGTTGGCGAGAATGCGTTTGGTGGCTTCTTTGTCGCAGGCGAGTTCTACTCCCAAGATGCCGGTGTTGTCTGTCATTGTCGCTTGTACACGCTTTTGATTCACCCCGTAGCCCAACTGAATCAAAAAGCGTGCCCCAAGCTGCATCCAGGGAATGCCTCTTTTTTCTGCTTCTTTGATAAGTGTTTCCGTACTCGGTCCTAAAGCCGCGTCACGCCATAAGTCTTTCAGGTCTTGCAAATCTTGCTCTAATTCTGCCTTTGGATAGCGACCTCGATCAACAATACTTTGGCACAGCCGTACTGCTGCTCTACCAGCGTAGCGTCCCGCTTCCTCGTTCAGATACTCGAACACTACCTGGTAAACTCCCGATGTTGACGTTTCTCGGGTTCGACCAAAGCCTACGTGCATTCCAGCCAAATCTTGTAGTTCTAGGGCTACGTGTTCCACAACATGACCCATCATGGTGCCTTCGCGCACGCGCATCAAAAAACCACCACGACAGCCAGGTGAGCAAAAATGACCTTCCAGACTGGGTAGAGCCTCAACTAATCCTTCATAAAAGCCGGGAATTTCGTTGGTGGGCGTCTCGGCAATATTTTCCAAATCGAGGCGCATGACAATCAGCTTGTGGCGTCGAATGCTCCAATAGTTGGGGCCGCGTAAAGTCTGGATCTTGAGGATTCTCATGGGAAATAGGTAGATGGAGATTCGGAACCAAAATTCTAGTTTCTTACTGGAATTGACCGCTTAACTGTTCATGGTAAACAGTTTTTTCTGCTTACATCGTATTATTCTCTGTTTTTCTGCTGCAATCTAGAATTTAGCGGTCAACCCAGTGTAACCTCAGCTACTGTTTGCCGTCAGCTGGAGACTCGGTACACAGCTGGTAATACTGTACGTTGGTACAAGTGATAGCGATCGCCGTGACTGAGAATGTGCAGCCGTAGATTATGAAGATTTAACGGTTCAGTTGCACCTACGTGTGGCTCATTAGTGTGAGTGACCTCAGTTGGATCTACAATCGTAACACTACCTTTGCCTAAGACTTGCAACCAACCATCCCGCTCAAACATGGCACATGTATCTTCATCGATGCCAATACCAAGGCGATCCGGATGAGCAGCCAGGGCGCTCACCAGGCGCACCATGCGATTGCGATTGTGGAAGTGTTGGTCTACGATCACTTCTGGGATAAATCCCAAACCGGTAGCCATATCCACTAGGGAGCGATTTGGCGATTCACCACTACCGCCACCTGCTATCATATGATGCCCCATCACCGCCGCTCCTGCACTCGTGCCTGCCAAGGTGAGTTGTCCACCCCTGACCCGCTGGCGGATAATACTCATTGCTGGCGTATCTGACAAAACGCCACACAGGCGCAATTGGTCTCCGCCTGTCAAAAATACTCCCGTACAACCTTCTAGAGATGCTTGGATGTAGGAGTCTTCACATTGCTCTCGTTCTCGAATGTCTAAGATTTCGACTTTCTTAGCACCCATTTCTTCAAATATACGGACATACCTGCCACCTATGATACTTGGTTCGCGGGAGGCAGAGGGAATAATTGTAATATGGGCATTGCTGGCACCAGAGCGACTGACAAATGTCCGCAAAATTTCGCGTCCATGTACTTTGTCTTCTGCGCCTCCGATAACCAGAACGGCGGTTTTAGTTGCTTGGGGTGTCCTCATTTCCAGCGATTTGGCTTTTAATTGCGGCATTGTGTTTCTCCTGTCAACAACTTCAGGTGAATTAAACAAGGTAGCTTTCGCCTGATTCTTTTTACGCTTCGCCTCGGATTAGGACAGTGCTTCACGCACAAAATGCTCAGAAGTGGGGAGTGTCCTTTGCCGTTCCTCACTCGTCGGCACCTTGTTTTTCACCAAAGCCCTTAAAAGGGGAAAGTGTTGGGGTGTAGAGACGCGGCGACAATGAGCCACCTGTTCGGTTGTTAGGGAACAGGGGGGTTTGAACACCTGTGACGAGCGAAAATTTGATTTGAAGTCTCTGAATTTGTTCATCGAGAAAAACAACCAGATTCTTTATTGAGTCCCCCAAATTTATTTTTGGGGGCTTTCCTCACCCCGTACCGCCTACACCCCCAGAAAAGGGAGAAAAGCAGGTCTTGACACGCTTTCTTCTGAGGCTGGCTTGATGCATCCTGGAAGTTGTTAACAAACGTTCAGTTTAATAATCTAAATCTAGATGTGACAATATTTAAACATAAATTAAGTAATTAGAAAAACTTGTGTTCACACGGAAGATCCAATATTTCCGGTACTTTTAGATACGCTTGATCATGTTGAGATGTCTGTGACACAACATCATTTTTAAATCATCCAATTTCAGATTAGTGTTCTCCAATACGAAATACTGTGCGCTTTGATATAGTTACGCTGTTTCCTGACTGTTTTACCTCTGTTCTCAATTCCGGGCTGATAAGTAAGGCTCTAGCAAAGCAGATTGCCTCTGTGCATCTGATTAATCCACGGGACTTTACCACCGATAAGCACCGGAAAGTCGATGATGAACCTTACGGCGGCGGTGTGGGAATGCTGATGAAGCCAGAACCTATCTTTGCCGCTGTGGAGTCGCTGCCGATTTTATGCCGCAGAGAGGTGATTTTGATGAGCCCCCAAGGTCAAACGATGAATCAGCCGCTGTTGCGAGAATTAGCGACGAATTATGACCAGTTGGTCGTCATTTGTGGTCATTACGAAGGAGTGGATGAGCGAGTGCTGCATTTAGTTGACCGTGAGGTATCTTTGGGCGATTTTATTCTCACTGGTGGGGAAATTCCAGCAATGGCATTAATGAATGGTGTAGTGCGCCTCCTACCGGGAACTGTCAGTAAAGTTGAGTCCCTAACCGCAGAAAGCTTTGAAGAGGGGTTGTTGGACTATCCCCAGTATACCCGTCCAGCAACATTTCGCGACTGGAAAGTTCCTGATGTCCTACTTTCTGGGAATCACGCCGAAATTGCTAAGTGGCGCTACGAACAACAAATTACAAGAACACGCCTGCGCCGTCCTGATTTGCTCAAAAGTTGGGAGGAGAGTAAGCGGGGGAGTAGGGGAGCAGGGGAGCAGGGGAGCAAGGGAGCAGGGGAGCAAGGGAAAAATTACAAATCCTAACACTTGCTTGGTTCTCTACTTGATCCTTGACTTGTGAGCCACAACTAATGACTAATGACTAATGACTAATGACTAATAACCAAAAAATGAATATTCGTATTGGTAACGGCTACGATATCCACCGCTTGGTGAGCGATCGCCCCCTAATTTTGGGCGGAGTCAATATTCCCCACTCCTTGGGTTTGCTAGGACACAGCGATGCTGATGTTCTAACACACGCGATTATGGATGCTATGCTAGGGGCGCTTTCCTTGGGGGACATTGGACATTATTTTCCTCCCACAGATCCCCAATGGGCAGGAGCAGATAGTTTGGTACTGTTAAGCAAAGTCTATCAGTTGGTTCAAGAACGTGGTTGGCAAATAGGTAATATTGACTCGGTGGTTGTAGCAGAACGTCCAAAATTGAAACCCCATATTGAGAAGATGCGGGAAAAAATAGCGGGAGTTTTACAAATACAGCCGAATCAAGTTGGCGTCAAAGCCACCACCAACGAAAAATTAGGTCCAGTTGGACGCGAGGAAGGTATTAGTGCTTACGCTGTTGTTTTGCTAACGCAGGAATAAATTTCCAAGTATGGTGGGCGCTGTCCAAGATTCCCGACTTCGCCGAAGTTGTCGGGAATCTTGTTATCCATGAATGATTTAGGATTGATATACGATGGAAATCAATGGTTGATAGCAGCAAACAAAACATAACTTGGTGGGAAATTACAGCCATGCAAGCTATAAATTTAGAAGACATAGACCGTCCAGATTTTGTTGCCTTATACCAATTCTGTATGAAGATGCGCCGCCTTAATTAATACCCCCCTGTAGTCCCCCCGATGCCTTGGGGGGACGGCGTTAGCCGGGGGTAAATATATTGCAGCTTCACAAAGAAACGGTATTAGATAAAGAAGGGCAAGTTATTCTGATAGCTGAAGTCAAAGGTTTTTCCTTGAATTTTACAGATGAAAAAACTAAAAAATATGCAATTTTGCGACTGATTGATTACTTGCAACTAGCAAGAACTCTAATTCTTTACGTCATGCTTGTTGATGTGGAGAACATTCTGATTTTTCAATGGGACGGGAAGAATTTGTCAGAACCTATTTTCTGCCTTAATACTGCTAACGTGCTAAGTCATTATGAACCAGATTTTAGCAAAAAAAAATATTTTATCTTTACCTTACAGGATTGACAGAAGCTTGGCTGCGTGACTTAGCTTATCATTGGAAATCAGAAATATCGCCAGCATCTAAAGAGATGGCAAAAATTGGATTGTTGCAGTTATTAGAAGAGGGAACCACTCAAGCTTATTAATAATAAACGGTGATACTTTACGTTGAGACAAATTTTTTGATGAGCATTGCTAAAGGGCAAGATTGTCAAGCAGAAGACTTACTGAAAAATACGCCGACATCAGTCCGTTTAGCAGTGCCAAGTATTTGTTATGTAGAAGCTCTTACGACATGGGAGCAAGAGGAGAAATACAGTAAAGACTTCCTGAGACGAGTAGACATCCAAATCAATGAGGCAGCACGAGATAAAACTTCACAAAATGCACAATTACTTCGTACTCTGCTAGACCAAGCCAGAGTTAGCTTTAATAAACGAACAAATGACATTGAGCAACTTTTTTATTCAGCCTTTAACCAGCTTTCTAGCAAGGCAGAAATGATTACATTAAATACAGGCATCCTTCAGGAAAATTTAAATAGACCTATTCTAGAAAAACACGTTATAGACAAACTCATTTTGGAGTGCATAGTTCACCACGCACGCTTGCATCCTAATGAAACTAAAGTATTTTTAAGTAGCAATTCTAAAGAATTCGGCAAGCGGGAAGTGACAGAAGTTTTACAAGATACTGGTGTTCAGTATTTCAGCAACACCCAGAACTTGGTTGGCTACAGTCTCAGTCTAATTGAGTCTGCTGCATATTAATTTACACAGCGTTGGTGTGAAAAACTGCTTTGGCAGCACTAGAATATACTTCAATTGGCTACAATATTAGCCTTGTTACTTAAGTATAAAGTTAATATTTATGAATACTGGCATTTTTAAACAAATTTTTCGACGTAGTTGGATTTTGGCTTTACTGGGTATTTGGGTAACGTTAGCACTCAATGGCTGCAATCCCAGTCAGTTTAAAAGTCAAGCTGCTCAAGTCCCGCAATTGGTACGTAGCATGCTCAGTGACCCACAAACCTTTAACTACCCACTCAATCAAGATGCATCAACAACAACCCTTCTTGGATTACTTTTTGACGGGTTAATCACCCAAAACCTAATAACTGGTAAAGTCGAGCCAGTCCTAGCCGAATCCTGGCAAATTTCTGATGACAAACTACGGATTGTTTTTACTCTGCGCGAGGGTTTGAAATGGTCTGATGGACAGCCACTTACAGTAGATGATGTAGTCTTTAGTTACAATGACATTTACCTCAATGAAGCGATTCCTACAGATGCCAGGGACACCTTGAGGATTGGTGAAAGTGGAAAGCTACCTACTGTACGAAAAGTAGATGAACGTCGGGTTGAGTTTAGCGTACCGGAACCTTTTAGACCTTTCCTACTGAATACAGGTTATCCGATTTTGCCTGCCCATGCGCTGCAAAAATCGGTAAAGACTAAAGATACAGAGGGGAAGCCGACCTTTCTAGCAAAGTGGCGCATCGATACTCCTCCAGACCAAATTATTGTCAACGGTCCTTACAAGCTAGAGCGTTACGAAACCAGCCAGCGTGTCGTGCTCCGGCGCAACCCCTACTACTGGCGTAAGGATGATAAAGGCAATTCCCAGCCTTATATTGAACGCATGATTTGGCAAATTGTGGAATCAACAGATACTTCCTTGGTGCAATTTCGTTCTGGCAGCTTGGATTCTGTGGGGGTATCGCCAGAATTCTTTTCTTTGCTGAAGCGGCAAGAAAAACAAGGTAAGTTCACAATTTACAATGGTGGTCCTGCTGCTGGTACGAATTTTGTTTGGTTCAATCTAAATAAAGGTAAAAGGAACGGCAAGCCGCTCGTCAATCCCGTAAAGTCGCGTTGGTTCAATACTGTAGAATTTCGGCAGGCTATAGCTTATGCAATTGACCGCCAAACGATGATTAACAATACTTTTCGTGGTTTGGGAGAACTGCAAAATTCTCCAATTTCTGTGCAAAGCCCCTATTACCTTTCGGCTAAAGAAGGGCTGAAAGTTTACGATTACAATCCACAAAAGGCGAAGGAACTGCTACTGAAAGCAGGATTTAAGTATAACGACAGAGGTGAGCTACTAGATGCTGAGGGGAACCGCGTCCGCTTCACTTTGGTCACCAATGCAGGAAATAAAATCCGTGAGGCACTAGGATCGCAAATTAAACAAGACTTGAGCAAAATCGGTATTCAAGTCGATTTTACCCCATTAGCATGGAGTGCTTTCACAGACAAAGTTTCTAACACCTTGGACTGGGAAGCTGCTCTGATGGGACTTACTGGCGGGTTAGAACCGAATGATGGTGCTAATGTCTGGGCACCAGAAGGTGGATTACATATGTTTAATCAGAAACCCCAACCAGGACAAAAGCCCATTCAAGGTTGGGAGGTGGCTCCTTGGGAAGCGGAAATTGCGAAGCTCTACATCCAAGCCGCACGGGAGTTTGACGAAGCTAAGGTTAAAGCGATTTATGCTGAAACTCAGCAGATTACCCAGGAATATTTACCGTTTATTTACCTAGTGAACGCCTATTCATTGGCGGCGGTGCGCGATCGCGTTGAAGGCATTCAATACTCTGCCCTTGGCGGCCCATTCTGGAACATTCATGAAATCAAAGTAACGGATTAGTCAATAGTCGTATAGTAGTAGGTTGGGTAACGCTTGCGCTATACCCAATCTACTGCTTTGTTAATTGCCATATGTCGTACAAGCTGGACACTCAGGTGTATGATGCGAAGAGATTAGTGTTTCACTCTCATCATGTTTGCCCTCTTACCTTTTCGTCGCCGCTGGTTTTCCATTGTACTGATATTAACTCTATGGCTCAGTTGTCAGTTAATTTTCACCAGCTGCAACCCAGCCAAATTCAAGACTAATGCGGCGCAAGTCTCCCAATGGGTAACAGGTACTATTGGTGACCCAAAAACCTTTAACTATGCCTTCAATCAAGAGTATCCTCACGTTTTTTTGTTTACGGCTGAAGGACTGACAACCCTTAACGCTATGACAGGCAAAATTGAGCCAGCCTTAGCTGAATCATGGAATATTTCTGATGATAAAAAGCGCATGACTTTTACCCTACGCGAGGGTTTGAAATGGTCTGATGGCGAACCACTAACTGCTGATGATGTCATCTTTACTTATCAAGATATTATTTTTAACCCAAAAATTCCTACTGATTGGAAAGATGGGGTTAAAGTTGGTTCGAGTGGAGCTTTTCCAAAAATAAGAAAAATAGACAATCGCCAAGTTGAATTTATTTTTCCTGAACCGTTTTCACCTTTTCTCTACTCAACGACTGGAGGGTCAACAAATTCAATTGCTATCTTGCCAAAACATGCTTTAGAAGAATCTCTCAAATCTCAGGATGCAAATGGGAATCCTCAATTTCTCTCGACTTGGGGAACAGGTACCGAACCTGCAAAAATTATTGTTAATGGTCCTTACAAAATAGAAAGTTATGCTCCCAGTCAACGTGTGGTATTTCGGCGCAATCCTTATTACTGGCGCAAAGATAGCCAAGGTAATCAATTGCCTTATACTGAGCGAATTGTTTGGCAAATTATTGAATCGACTGATACGATGATTCTACAATTTCGCTCTGGTGGACTAGATACAGTTCTTGTGAGTCCTGAAAATTTTTCGTTGCTCAAGCGTGAAGAAAAACGGGGAAAATTTACTATCTACAATGGAGGGGCAGAATTTACGACAACTTTTATTTCCTTCAATTTAAATAAAGGTCGCCGGCAAAACGGACAGCCTCTTATTAATCCGGTTAAATCTCGTTGGTTTAATACGTTAGCATTTCGGCAAGCAGTTGCTCATGCTATCAATAGAAAAGCAATTTTGACTAACGTCTTTCGGGGAATTGGTACGCTACAAGATTCACCAATTGAGCCTCAAAGCCCCTTTTATACTCCTTTAAGGAAAGGAGTGAAAGTATATGATTACAATCCAGAAAAAGCTAAAGAATTATTATTAAATGCAGGTTTTAAATATAATGCTAGGAACGAATTGTTAGATGCTGATGGTAATCGCGTACGTTTCACTCTGTTAACTAATGTTGAAAATAAAACCCGTGTGACAATGGGTTCACAAATCAAGCAAGATTTAAGTAGAATTGGTATTCAAGCTGATTTTAACCCAATGACTTTTAATACCCTCACAGATAAGCTGACTAATACCTTCGATTGGGAAAGTTACATAGGAGGCTTTGTTGGAGGACCAGAACCACATGATGGAGCAAATATCTGGACACCTGATGGTGGATTGCACGTCTTTAACCAAAAATCACAACCAGGACGAGAACCGCTCATTGGTAGAGAAGTCCCAGACTGGGAGGCAGAAATTGGTCGTCTTTATGTAAAAGCAGCGCAAGAGTTTGACCAACAGAAGCGCAAAGAAATTTACGCCCAAACGCAACGCCTCGCACAGGAATATTTACCTTTCGTTTACTTGGTGAATCCTTTATCATTAGCAGCGATACGCGATCGCCTAGAAAATGTCAAATTCTCTGCTATGGGTTCTCAAAGAGGAGCGTTGTGGAACAAGTATGAAATTAAAGTCGCACAATAGTTATTAGTTATTAGTCATTTATTACCAAGGATAAAGGACTGCTAAACAAAGAACAAGCGACAAAGGAAAACAGACAAATGACAGATGAGAAATCTTTGCGATCGCTCTTAGAAACCGTTGCCAATGGTAACATCACCCCAGATGCAGCATTAGAAAAACTCAAAAATTTAGCTTATGAACCTGTCGGCGAGTTTGCCAAAATTGACCATCATCGCGCCTTAAGAACTGGCTTCCCAGAAGTCATTTGGGGACCTGGCAAAACTTCTGATCAAATTGCTCAAATTATGGAAGCTATGCGCCAACGCAACCCAGTGGTGATGGCAACACGCATAGAACCAGACGTTTTTGCTGCACTGGAAACAAAAGTTCAAGGTTTGTGCTACTACGACTCGGCGCGAATTTGTGCCATTACACCGCCTACCATTGAACCACAGTATCTTGGCACGATTGGGATTCTTTCTGCTGGCACTGCTGATTTACCTGTTGCTGAGGAAGCTGCTGTCACCGCAGAACTTTCTGGTTTCCGGGTGCAGCGGCTTTGGGATGTGGGAGTTGCAGGAATTCACCGCTTGCTCAATAACCGCCACGTCATCGAATCAGCATCGGTGTTGATTGTTGTAGCAGGGATGGAAGGCGCTTTACCCAGCGTGGTTGCAGGTTTGGCGGATTGTCCTGTGATCGCTGTTCCTACCAGCATTGGTTACGGCGCAAGTTTTGGGGGTTTAGCACCACTCTTGACAATGCTCAACTCTTGTGCTGCTGGTGTGGGTGTGGTGAATATTGATAATGGCTTTGGCGCAGCAGTTCTAGCAGGGCAAATTTTGCGAACGGCTTATAAATTAAGCAAATAAGATTTTATCCACGCTATTTGTGGAAGAATCTGCCACTTTCACTATTTGGTGAGATAACCACCTGTTGCATCGATATCGGTGCCGACCATAATCGTAGCATCATCGGAAGACAACCACATGACAACTCGTGCCATCTCTTCTGCCGTTGCCAGTCTGTTGATGGGATAATCTTTAGCAGTGGCTTGGGTCGTCGTACCCCAAGAACTCAACGCTCGACGCAACATAGGCGTGTCAACCGCACCGGGAGAAAAGGAGTTGACACGAATATTTTTACCCGTGAGTTCCATAGCTGCAGTTCTTGTGAGGGACATGATTCCAGCCTTGCTCGCCCCGTAAGGCGCAATGTTTGGAAATCCCTGGTGTCCGCCGACTGAAGCTGTGTTGACAATGATACCGCCACCTTGCCGCTGCATGACAGGAATCTCATACTTCATGGAAAGAAAAACGCCTGTCGCATTAGTTGCTATGACATTATTCCACTCCTCCAAGGACAATTCGGCGATCGCCTTTGGTGGAGCTTCTATCCCAGCGTTATTAAAGGCAATGTCAATGCGACCGTACTTTTGGACACAGCCATTAATGAAATTCCTGACATCGGTTTCTTTTCTGACATCCGCTTGCATATAAGTGGCTTCACCGCCAAAAGCTTGATTTTCAAGAACATTCGCTTCGCCAAGATTCGTGCGACGACCACAAAAGAACACTTTGGCTCCTTCTTTGGCAAAAGCGTAAGCAGTAGTTTTGCCGATGCCTGATGTTGCTCCGGTAATCAGTACAACCTTGTCTTTGAATCTACCGTTAGAATTTACCTTACCGCTTTCTGGTTCTACTGGTTTTTGGGTATTGGCAAAAGCACTTTGAGCTGTTGCTGTTGCTGCTAGTCCTACGACACCTGCGCCAATCATTTTGCGCCGCGTCATCGGAGAATTTTTTCTTTTTCCACTGTCCCCTGATTGTTGGTTCTTATCTTTTGTGTTGCTCATCGCTTTCCTACAGCTGATTTCTCCTTGGTTCCTCAATCGGTAGCAATCATACAGAACTCGGGCTCTTGCTGTCTTGCCAATTCTTGCGTTGAATGTCGTAATCTTACGAAATTACGTTGGCAATGCATGATCAAGATTTTTGGTATGGATGGCTAATTTCTGGTTTCTTCTCGATACGCTTTTGGCGTTGTTCCCATGAACCGCCGAAATACTGCTGTGAAGTGACTAGGATTTTGGAATCCCACGCGATCGCAAACTTCGATAATAGGTAACTTATTCTCAGCTAGTAGTGCCTTAGCACGTTCAACCCGGCAATGAATCACGTACTGATAAGGAGACAAACCAGTTGAGCGTTTGAACAAGGTGACAAAGTAATTTGGACTCAAATTAACAACGGCGGCGAGTTCAGCCAAGGACAAATCTTGCGACAAATGTTCATTGATATACTCGATGACTTCTTGCAATTTGGACGGCGGCAGATTATTGGTGTAATTTTTAATAGTTGGTGGAGATGCGGAATAATGTTTCAGGAGGTGAACCGCTAGCGTAGTCGCCATTGATTCAGCGTAGAGACGACTTATAGTTCCCTCGGCTTTGACTTCTCTGAGCAGTGCTAACCCTATCTGTTGCAAGAGTGGGTCGCGGATTCTCAGATGTGGAATAATTTCAATGCGGTTGGCTTCGGGCGATCGCTCTGTGGCTCTTACAACCAATTCTGGCTCAAGGCGTATAGCTATATATTCGGCTTTTCCATACCAACGCTCCCAGTTGAGCTGGTGAGCAGGCAGAATACTTAGGTCGCCACTCACAGAATACCCGCTTTGGAAGCGTCCATTCACCACATTTTCTACCTTAATAGGAGGTCCAGTTTGAATGGCAATGAGATCTTGTGGCAAGCAATGCTCAGGAATTTCAAACGGCGGTTGAGAATGGTGTTCTACGATAATGCCCTTCCATGCTTGGGGCTGACTCGCAAGAATAGGCTGGTTGGGTAGGATATCTGGTACGACTATCTCTGGGAGAGCAGAAGTTTTAGGCTTATCTTCAAACATGATTTTCAACTCTCCCTATTAGCTGTCAAAGTAAGTTGATATATAGGGCAGTCAATCCGTCCAGGGCTTGACAACTATACTATTGACTGAGGATAAGCCATACTGACTCACGCTAAATCTTTTTCTAAAACTCTATTTTTGAACAGTTCAATAAACTATTAATTTGAGATTCATTTCAGCTATTCATCAAGTAGATACAAAATTTTGTTCTTGGAACAAATTCCCTGTGGGAGAGTCAATTTAATTGAAAAGTTTCTTTTTTTATGACTCCCTTATTGCTACAAGATTACCTATCTTCTTCCTTTCTTCCTTCGTGCCTATTTCCAGAGGGTACCCTGCTTTGAACGTGGTTCATTTAATCGGTATTCTTATAGCGGCAAAGGAGTAGATAATTACTAAAAATATTGCCATTTACAGTGCTTCTTCTATGATTAGACCACTAACATTTGGCTTTTTTTGCCTATAAAAGCTTATAAAATCGACCTTTGAGATATCTTATTAATACCTACCTTACAGAAAATCGCTGTAAGCATAGCTAATCAAGAAATAGAATTTGTCATGTTTTATGAGTTAATTTTAGGAGATTTAAATGATTAGAGATAATTTACGAAAACAACGGCTTATCATTCTAAACTCATCTTTGTTCATAAGTATTTTATTAATTCTAGTTAGAAGTTTATTTTTACCTCATTCTTTGAACTATACACTCTTGTATTCTATATTATCTATTAGTTTAAAACATAGTCTGTTCACTCCAACTGTTTATTTTCTATGTTTATTAATAGTTTTTATCATTATTTCTATTTTTTCAGTTCAGTATTTTTTACAAAATTTTCAACGCAATCAATATAAATCGATAGTTCTTTTACTGATAACTCTACTTACTTTTATAAGTTTGTGGTTAGCTCAATATCCTATTATCCTACCAGATTTTTATTCTCTTTTACGAGAGCGTGAAGCAGTAGTTGCCATGATAAAATCTGGGGATTTACAACCAAATGAATCCCAAAGAATAAAGTTAGATAATCATATTCGATACAAAGTTTACCAGATGCAATTACCACCTCAGTATGCACATCTTTCTAAAAGTGGTGAAAGAGGTGGAGAAATCAATATTGTAGCTGATCAAGATAAGAAAGCTAAAATAATTGTTTTCTTTACCAGTGTTGGTAAGTTTAAAGGAGAACCAAATTACACAGCTTGGATGTATAGATTCGATACTGGGACATCCATCGAAAATCACATATTTGGAGTGAAAAATTTAACTTATTTTGTTTGGCTCTTAGATTCTTTCAAAATCAATCAGAACTGGTTTTGGGTGGATGTCATTGAAGATTAACGTTAATTATTTCATAATTCATAATTTGGCATTCATAATTTTCGCACACCATGACAGAACAACAAACTTGGAGTCAACGATTTGAATCAGCACTCCATCCTGCAATAGCTCGCTTTAATGCTAGTATTAATTTTGACATTCAATTAATAGAGTACGACCTTACAGGCTCTCAAGCTCATGCCAAAATGCTGGCTCACACTGGGATCATTTCTCAAGCAGAAGGAGAGCAACTCGTTGCGGGTTTAGAGCAAATTCGTCAAGAATATCGCCAAGGCAAATTTCACCCAGGTATCGAAGCGGAAGACGTGCATTTTGCCGTTGAGCGGCGTCTTGTGGAAATTGTCGGGGATTTAGGTAAAAAGTTACACACTGCTCGTTCCCGCAATGACCAAGTAGGTACTGATACCAGACTTTACCTACGCGACCAAATTCAACAAATCCGCAACCAATTGCGAGAATTTCAACTAGTTTTACTAGATATCGCTGAACAACACGTTGAAACACTGATTCCTGGTTATACGCATCTGCAACGCGCCCAACCTCTGAGTTTAGCTCACCACTTGCTGGCATACTTTCATATGGCGCAACGTGACTGGGAACGTTTAGCAGATGTTTCTCGCCGAGTGAATATCTCACCGTTGGGGTGTGGGGCTTTGGCTGGAACAACTTTCCCCATAGATCGTCACTATACAGCCCAACTTTTGGATTTTGAGGGAGTTTATGCAAACAGCCTGGACGGAGTGAGCGATCGCGATTTTGCGATCGAATTTCTCTGTGCTGCCAGTCTCATTATGGTTCACCTCAGTCGTCTTTCAGAAGAGGTGATTCTTTGGGCGTCAGAGGAATTTCGCTTTGTCACCCTCAAAGATAGTTGCGCTACTGGTTCTAGCATTATGCCCCAAAAGAAAAACCCCGACGTACCGGAACTCGTGCGGGGGAAAACAGGACGTGTATTTGGTCATCTCCAGGCAATGTTAGTCATGATGAAGGGGCTACCCTTGGCGTACAACAAAGACCTGCAAGAGGACAAGGAAGGTTTATTTGACAGTGTCAATACTGTTAAAGCTTGTTTGCAAGCAATGACGATCTTACTCCAAGAAGGTTTGGAATTTCGTAAAGCGCGCTTAGAACAAGCAGTGACAGAAGACTTCTCTAACGCTACCGATGTAGCAGATTATCTTGCCGCACGCGGTGTACCTTTCCGGGAAGCATACAATCTTGTGGGCAAAGTGGTAAAAACTAGTATTGCCGCCGGGAAACTCCTCAAAGATCTGAGCTTGGAGGAGTGGAAGCAACTGCATCCAGCATTTGCAGCAGACATTTACGAGGCGATATCGCCTCGGCAAGTCGTTGCTGCTCGTAATAGCTATGGTGGCACAGGTTTTGCCCAAGTTAGGCAAGCACTTGTTGCCGCCCGCGCTCAAATTACCGCTGAATAATGAATCAGGGCGTACAAATGTACGCCCTGATACCCGAAAGAGCTATAGGGCAAAAAACATTTCAACTGGGAACTTATTCAGCATCAATTGCTGCTGCGCCCTCATCTTCTTCGCTCTTCGGCGGTCGTTGTTGGAACCTTCTTTGGAAACGCCCTGTTGTGGTTCGTTTACGAAACTTTCGGGCGTATGCCTGGTTCCGTAGCGCCTTTTCTTTTTTTGGATTGCGGCGCTTAGCCATGTTCACCTCATGAATAAACAACAAAAAAACTGCCTCTAGGCTCAATTTAGGCAATAACACTTATTAGTATGACTTATGCAATTTTAGCCTAGTTCTGCAAGTTACATACTTTCAGACGGTCAACAATAGTAGCACATTTATTTTTTTGATGTCAATTGCTCTCTCGAATGATCACTCTGCTTACAATGAGTAGTTGTGCGTATCGCGAATGCCCAAATTCTTAACCAAGCCAATTTGAGAGCTAACCATAACCCTGCCTTAGTATTGTAGTTATTAGGGAAAGCTGCTCCTTGATCAAGAGAAATTGTGATGAAAAAATTGTAGAAAAGTAAAAATACAAATTATAGTTGCGGAACTGATTTGAGTTTTCAATTTAACTGATTGAATTTTTTTATTTATCTGATGAATTTGTATCAAAAAACAGATTTTACTGCTGGTGACAGCAAGTATAATGCTTTTGCTATAAGCTAAAAATTACATCGACTCCGAATTATATGTATATATACATACACTGTTTTTCTTGTCAGCAAATGGTAGAATTAATTTAAATTCTACGTTAAATCGTTAGAATAATACCCCAAACCACGAGCATTGTTGTACAACATACAACTCAGCATTACAGTTGAGAAAGTGTGAGTGGTGGGGGAACTCTACACTACAAGGCAGACATTTGAAAATTGAACGTTCTTGCTTTTTTTGGTGTGACTGTTCAGTCCACACGTAACTTATGGCGTATTGGACAAACCGTACTGGGCATTATCTTCCGTCATCCCATCCCAGGCACGAGTATTATCCCTATTTTGCCAGATGGTCGAATTGTGCTCATCCGCAGGCGTGACAATGGTCTGTGGGCATTACCTGGGGGTATGGTGGACTGGGGAGAAGATGTTCCCAATGCTGTCCAACGAGAGTTGATGGAGGAAACCGGACTAGAACTGGTGAAAATTCGGCGTTTAGTTGGTGTTTACTCCGCACCAGACCGCGATCCTAGAATTCATTCCATTTGTATTGTAGTTGAAGCAGAAGTGCGGGGAAAAATGGAAATTCAAGATACTTTGGAAGTGATGGAAATCCAAGCTTTTCCACTCAATTCCCTACCTCCAGGACAGATGTCTCACGACCATAATCGCCAGTTGCAAGACTATCTAGATGGCTTGACAACATTGGCATAATGCGATTTTAGATTTTGGATTTTGGATTAAGACTGGTTAGTGGTTAGTGGTTAGTAGAACAACTAACAAATGTAGAGACGCGCTGAATGAAACCGTCTCTACAACTACCAACTTATAATTAACAGCTAACAATTCCCAATCCAAATTCTGCTAAAAATAACTCTTATATTAAATAATTAAATAATATGGATTATCCATTCCGTAATTCCCGGATAAAGCTCTCTCAAGGGATACTTTTTTGGCGTGAAATTGGTGAAGGAACCTCTTTAGTTTTCTTACATGGTGCTTGGAATGACAGTAGCCAGTGGGTATCTGTTATGGAGATGCTGTCGCGGGATTTCCATTGCTTTGCTCCAGATTTATTTGGATTTGGTGAGTCAGAGTTTCCGAATGTCCACTATTCAATTGATTTGCAAATTGAGTGTTTGGCTCAATTCCTACACGCTGTGAAGCAACAAAGGGTGTATTTAATTGGAGATTCGCTTGGGGGTTGGATTGCTGCTAGCTATGCTTTGAAGTATCCAGAACAAATTAATGGTTTGGTACTACTAGCGCCAGAGGGTGTAGAGATAGAAGGACAAAAACAGCGATTGCAGAGAATGCAGCGGATACTGAAACGTCCACCACTGGTGTTTCAATTGTTGCGACTTCTTCGTCCGATCACCAAAATCTTTGGTTTGAATGAACAAATTGAACAGGATTGGCATTTTCATCAGGTGATGCAGCAATATCCCACAGCCAGCGAGCTCCTCTTTGAGCGCAAGCATCCAGAAATTAAGGCAGAATTGGTGGATGACCAATTATCATTCATCACAGTCCCAGTTCTCATTCTACAAGGTGGAAAAGACTCCTCAGAAGCTATAGCCATGAGTCGGGCTTATGCTCAATATATTCCTCAAGCACAGTTGAAAACAATTGCTCACGGAGGAAATGATTTACCACAGTCCTGCGCTGGAGTTGTGGCTGGGGATATTCGCGACTTTATCAAGCGATGAACTACCCCGCCGGGAGGCGCGGACGGGGTTTCACCCGACTCCGCTGAGTCTGGGGCTTAGAAATTTATAAAGTTTTACTAGACACACTCCAGCTACTTTTTCCCTCAATAGTGACCTATTGGTTAGATCTTTAGTCTATATGTCCACTTGGACAATTTTTTTCAATCTGAGTGCCACTTTCGGAACAGATGTTTTAGCTGAAAATACCTTGCTCCAACAGATAGTATTTCTGATCATGTTCTTGGTTGAAGGAATAGGCTTCGCTACGGAAACCCTAACTGGGAACTTTAAAGGTCAAGAAGCTAACGATCAGTTATTACCCCTATTGCAGATTTCGCTCTTAACTAGCTTAGGAGCAGCAGTTGTTGCTGCTTGCGCGTGGATTCTGTTACCTGAGACTGTTTTTGGGCTATTAACCAATCATGCCGAAGTTATAGAGCCACTTAAACGCTATATTCCTTGGTTATTTCTGGTCTTGAGTTGTTTTTCAATTCCTTGGATTGTGGAGGGTTATTTTGCGGGATTAGCAAAAGGGCAATCGCTACGTAACGCTGCCTAAGTAGCAACTTTCTTGGGATTTGCACCTGTGGCGGTTTGGGCGTGGTCGGCTCACAGTAACCATCTTTTGTGGTTGGCGACATCAGCGTTTATGGCAACAAGAGTCGTGGTACTTGGAGTCCAGTTGCCACAGACGTTTGAAACTAATTCAACAGCCGTTAGTCAATTGCCCGAGCTATAGAGATCGCGAAGCGCGATTGCGTGGCGATCGCACCAAAAAAGTAGAGTTATAAATATTACATATTTCAACTGTAGCTTTTCTTATCGGCATATACCACGCCGTAGGGGCACAGCAAAGCTTCGTGCCCCTACAATTGACGTGTCTTATACAAGGGTTGAAAACGGCTATAAGTATCTTCATTTATCCCTATTTTTCATAAATTTTTCATCGACTTTAAGAAAAATTACTGAAAATTTGTTTGATTTTTAGTGTTTTTCAGTCCAAAAATATACAAAAAATTCGTATTTGACTTTTTTTTATAAAAATACCTAAAAAATATATATTTATTCTAAGTAGTATTATACGATGCAGACACTAATAGGGTTGCAAATGTCAAGGACATTACTAACCTACGTAAGATCAATGAGGACGTTTGTAATTTTTGCGCAAAATATTTCACAACTCTCTTTAATATACGTAATAAATACACTTTCTATGTGTTTATAAATATACTGATGTGCGTAAATGAGAGTCATGCAAACCCAAGCCAGCTTGGAGCAGCAAAGATGTCAGTTGTGAGCTAATTGCCCTTGGAGCATAGGAGAATATTTTTTGGATATATGATATCTACGTAGCAAATATTAAGTATTAGC
Source organism: Scytonema sp. HK-05 (assembly GCF_963872035.1). NCBI lineage: Bacteria > Bacillati > Cyanobacteriota > Cyanophyceae > Nostocales > Scytonemataceae > Scytonema > Scytonema sp. HK-05. Next base: position 165,997 of record NZ_CAWMYC010000114.1, on the reverse strand, counting down.
TTTACAAAAACAATAATAATACTTTATTAAGAATTTACACTTAAGTTTTTTTATATCTACCTATAGGCACTATGGGCAATAGATTACAAAGCTCAAAAATCAAGCTAAATGATTAATTTTTCTCCATTACCAGATTGTTTTTACTAATCATCCAGGGGATACATGGAAATAAAAAAATTATCTATGGCTGTTGCAGGAGCGGCATTTATCGCTCTCTTAACTGAAGGCACAGCGCCAGTTCAAGCTGCTCTATTAGACTTCAGCTTTACGACTGAAAGCGGCGCAACAGGTTCGTTTACCTTGGAAACGGACACTCCCCCCTCTGGTGAGCCGGGTATATTTGGACCTGGGATTACAGGAATTTCATATCCTAATGCTGTCTCTAATTTCTCTGTTTCTGCACCGTATATAAATTTGAGCAACGTCACTACTGACTTTAATGTTGTCCCATCTATTACTTCTGATTTTATAGGTTTTCCTGCTAATTTGGGGGTTCTTAGCGGTGTTAGTTATCCACCCGGATGCATAACAGCACCAGGCTTCACCTGTTTATTTGACGTTGCGGTACTTTACTCAGGAAATCTTTCAGAACTTCCCGTACTTTCTGACAATCCACTTTCCTACTCTAGAGGTGCTGGTATTAGATTCTATAATCCCACAACTCAAGAGCGGCTGCTCACTGACGATATTACCAATTTTCAAGTTGTCCGTAAACAACCTGTGCCTGAGTCAGGCTCTAGCTTGAGTTTATTAGCTTTTGGTATTGCAAGCGTAGGTTTACTACTGAAACGCAATTCCGACAGAACAGGTAAGGCTAAACAAGCTTTAATTCATAGCTCATAGTTTTTTGCCGCATTCCCCAAAAAATCAAATTCGCTTACATAATCAAATGCGCTGCAATTTCAGGGAATTGGGATTGCAAATAGTTTACTAGTAAGGTGCGATCGCATGATTGAGGAAATATTTATGGATATGAAAAGGTTATCTATGGCTGTTGCAGGAGCAGCGTTTATAACTTTGGGAACTGTAGCTGTAAATCCAGCTCAAGCTGCTCTACTTGACTTTAGCTTAAAGAGTCAAAGTGGTGCAACAGGAACATTTACCTTAGATACAGACACTCCCCCCTCTGGTGAGCCAGCTTTAGGACTTGGACCAGACAATCCAGGGATTTTATACCCCAATGCTGTTTCTAACTTCTCTTTTTCATCACCACAGCTTCAGGTGAGCGGTGAAACTGCTGACTGGGAAGTTATCCCATCTATTTTTCTTGGTCCTCCTGGTAGTCCGGTTCTTGCTGGTGTTGATGATCCAGCTGGGTGTGCAAGGGGAACTAATTTCACCTGTGTCATTAATATTGGTGTAGGCTACGCAGGAAACCTTCCAAAACTTTCCGATGATCCTAATTCCTACCCTTCCGACCGTATAGGTCTTGGTGTTATGTTAATTGACCCCATAACACGGGAGTCGGTTGGAATTGAGGAATTTACCCAATTTCAAGTTGTCCGTAAGCAAGTTGTCCCTGAATCACACTCTGGCTTAGGTGTATTAGCTTTTGGTATTGCAAGCGTAGGTTTACTACTCAAACGCAATTCGGACAGAAAGAAGCAGGTAGTTATCTAAAAAAATAGCGATGGGCTACGCCCCGCCTTCTTGCAATCGCATTCCCCAAAATATCAAATTCTGTTCCACACTTAAACGCGCTGCAATCTCCAGATACTGCGATCGCATATAGTTTACCAGCAAAGTGCGATTGCGCTCTTCGCAGTGCCCAAAGGGCAATCACATGATTAAGGAAATATGTATGGAGATCAAAAGCTTATCTATAACTGTTGCAGGAGCGGCATTTAGCGCTGTCTTAACTCTAGCCATAGCTCCAGTTCAAGCTGCCCCGCTAGACTTTAACTTTACTACTGAAAGGGGTGCAACAGGTTCTTTTACCCTAGAAACGGACACTCCTCCCTCTGGTGATCCAGCCTTATTAAGGATGGGGGTTACAGGAATTTCATACCCTAATGCTGTCTCTAACTTCTCTTTTTCAGCGCCCTATATAAATTTGAGCAGCGTTACAACTGACTTTAATGTCGTCCCATCCTTGACTTCTGATTTTATTGGTCTTCCTGCTAATTTAGGGGTTGTTAGCGCTGTTAGTTATCCAGCAGGATGCATAACAGCACCAGGTTTAACCTGTTTATTTGATATTTCTGTACTCTACTCAGGCAACCTTTCAGAATTGCCCAAACTTTCCGATAACCCCAATTCCTACTCTATAGGACTTGGTGTTGATTTCTACGATCCCACAACTCGAGAGCGTCTGCATGACGATATTACCAATCTTCAAGTTGTCCGTAAGCAACCTGTCCCTGAATCGAACTCTGGCTTAGGTGTATTAGGTTTTGGTATTGCTCTTGCAGGTTTACTACTCAAACGCAATTCGGACAGAAACAAGCCGCTAGCTATCTAAAAAAATAGCGATCGCATTCCCCAAAATATCAAATTCTGTTCCACACTTAAACGCGCTGCAATTTCAGGAAACTGCGATTGCATATACTTTACTAACAAAGTGCGATCGCCTCCAGTAATTGCAACATTACCTTGCGGAAACTCGCGCCACCACGCTTCAATAAAATCTTTGATTCCAGCTAGTAGAGTGTAAATAACCCCACTTTGCATAGCCTGTTGAGTATTAAGAGCATACCGGTGGGGAAGTTGCTGCGGTAATTCAACTGTTGGTAATTGTCCTGTTCTTCCACTAAGAGTGGCAAGTTGCAAGCCCAACCCTGGCAAAATTGCGCCTCCAACCAAATAATGGTTAGCATCCGCACCTGTAAATGTCAGTGCTGTTCCAGCATCAATCACCAGCATAGGAAAACCCCAAGTCTGTGCAGCACCCCATAAAGCCAAGGCGCGGTCGATTCCCAGTGTAGAATACATCCCCTTTATGGGTACTTGGTCTAAGGTAAGAATACGAACATTAGGGTAAGTTTGCCACAGTGCCGTTTGACTGGGAACGACAGAGGCGAGGAGCAGGGGAAGAGGGGGGGATGAGGAAGATGAGGGGGATGAGGGAGAGAAAAATTTCTCATTAAGTGGGAAAATTTCTGGTGGTAGGTTGTGCAGTGTTTGAGATTCAGACAGTTGCTGGACAATATTTGCTGGTAGATAGTCTGTATCCCAAGCATGAATGAGTCTTTCGCCTGTAAACCACGCCCAATGTAGCCGGGAATTTCCAATCATTAACCCCAACCAAGTTGTCTGCTGAGAGTCTCTCATCTGCTGTTTAATCCCTACACCCCTCACCCATAGTGATACTTTTGGTTTTTTTAACCCAACTATAGATTATTTATTAAAACTTTACAATTAACTCGTGTCACAATAGGGACAGAGTAATAAATACTCAGTTGCTAAGGAGGCTGGTTATGGTAGCGCTCACCGAAAGAACAAAAAAAAGGCTCACCATGCAGACTGTCGAGATTGCTCCCGATACGACGGCAATCCGTTCTCTGGATTGGGATCGCGATCGCTTCGACATCGAGTTTGGTCTGCAAAATGGTACTACATACAATTCATTCCTCATACGCGGTGAGCAAACAGCTCTGGTCGATACGTCGCATGAAAAATTTCGCCAGCTGTTTTTAGATACTCTCAAAGGTCTGATTAATCCAGCAGAGATTGATTATCTCATTATCAGCCACACTGAACCAGACCACAGCGGTTTAGTCAAAGATGTTCTGCAACTCGCGCCGGATGTCACCGTTGTTGGTTCCAAAGTGGCAATCCAGTTTCTTGAAAATTTGGTGCATACTCCGTTTAAGCGGCAAATTGTCAAAAATGGCGATCGCCTCGATTTGGGCAACGGACACGAACTAGAATTTGTCATTGCACCCAATTTACACTGGCCCGACACCATCTTCTCTTTCGATCACAAAACCCAAACTCTCTTCACCTGCGATGCGTTTGGGATGCACTATTGCTCAGATAGTACGTTTGACGAAGATTTAAAAACGATTGAAGCAGATTTTGAATATTACTACGAATGCCTGATGGCTCCCAATGCTCGTTCAGTTCTGTCTGCCCTCAAACGGATGGATGAACTGAAAAAAATTAGCATGATTGCTACAGGTCACGGACCGTTATTATACCACAATGTTGACGAACTGACCGGACGCTATCGCAGTTGGAGCAAAACCCAGGCAAAGGCAGAAACGACGGTTGGAGTATTTTACGTTTCCGATTACGGGTATAGCGATCGCCTAGCGCAAGCAATTGCCAGCGGTATTACCAAAACTGGTGTTGGTGTAGAAATGGTAGACTTGCGTGCTGGCGTTGATTTACAAGAGTTGCGAGAACTTGTAGGTCGCTGTGCTGGAATTGTCGTCGGAATACCTCCAGCTTCTAGTGCAGCCAGTATGCAATCAGCTCTGAGCACGATTATAGGCTCTGTGAATGAAAAGCAAGCTGTGGGCATTTTTGAATCAGGCGGTGGCGATGACGAACCAATTGACCCGTTGCTGAGTAAATTCCGGAATTTGGGTTTAACACCAGCCTTCCCAGGAATTCGGATTAAAGAAACTCCAGGGGAAGGTACATACAAACTATGTGAAGAAGCGGGGACAGACTTAGGACAGTGGGTGACACGCGATCGCAGCATCAAAGCAATGAAATCTCTCGGTGCTGATCTCGACAAAGCATTAGGCAGAATCAGCGGCGGACTATACATCATCACCGCCAAAAAAGGTGATGTGTCCAGCGCCATGCTAGCTTCTTGGGTAAATCAAGCCAGCTTCAGACCCTTGGGAATATCCATAGCTGTCGCCAAAGATAGGGCAATTGAATCACTCATGCAAGTAGGTGATAAATTTGTCCTCAACGCCCTTGAAGAAGGCAATTATCAACGCCTCATGAAGCACTTCCTCAAACGGTTTGCCCCAGGTGCTGACCGCTTTGAAGGAGTGAGAACCCAGCCAGCCGAAAACGGTGCGCCCATCCTTGCTGACGCGTTGGCATATATGGAGTGTGAAGTTATCAGTCGCATGGATGGTGGCGACCATTGGATTGTATACAGCACCGTTTATGCAGGACGGGTTTCCAAACCGGATGCACTCACAGCAGTTCACCATCGTAAAGTCGGAAATCACTATTAAAAACAGCAGTCCACTCTACCAAATAACTGATAACCGCCTGTCAATAACTCCGCCCTAAAAGGGACGGAGCTTGTAAAGAGCAAACTTTACGTGTTTGACTAGCCCACCGAGACTAACTGCGGTTAAAACTTCCGGATACTTCCCCAGTTCGGACACACTTTAAGACCATTTGCTTGGTCGTTGGGTAATGCCAAGACATCTGTAGTTAGTTGGGCGAGGGGACTAAAAACTTTACTCGTAAGGATTATCTCCATGCAACGAGTTCCAGTATTAACACCATCAGGTAAGCCATTGATGCCAACAAAAGCCAGTAGGGCGCGTCGTTGGTTAAAACTTGGGAAAGCAAAAGTTGTTTATAACGACCTTGGAATCTTCCAAGTTCAATTAGTTAGGTGTCCCAGAGCAATAGACGCTCAACCAATTGCGGTTGGTATTGATCCGGGTAAATTATATAGTGGCGTAGCCATTCAATCTGCCAAGTTTACCTTGTGGACTGCTCACTTACAGTTACCCTTTGAAATCGTCAAAAAGCGGATGGAGCAACGCGCCATGATGCGGCGTGGTCGTAGAGGGCGACGAATCAATCGCAAACTACCTTACAATCAACGCGCTCACCGCGAGAAACGTTTTAATAATCGGCGTCAATCCAAGTTACCCCCTAGTATCCGAGCTAATCGCGAGCTAGAGTTACGAGTTCTTGAGGAACTATCTCTGATTTACCCGATCACATATGTTGCATACGAAATCGTTAAGGCTCGCGGTGATAAGGCGTTCAGTCCAGTGATGGTTGGGCAAAAGTGGCAATTAGAAAATCTGGAAGGGTACGGCAATGTACGCGAGATCGAAGGCTGGCAAACTTCCCAGATCAGGCAACAACTAGGATTGCAAAAACAGAAGCATTCTAAAGGGGACGCAATACCCGCGACTCACGCCGTTGATGGGGTTGCCTTAGCCTGTAGTGCGTTCATTCAATATGGCGTCACCTCAACTCATTCGATGGGCTGGAGGGGAGAGGTGACAGTACAATCCGCTCCTTTCGCTGTGATCCGGCATCCGCCAATCTCACGGCGTCAACTTCATCTCATGGTTTTTGCCAAGGGTGGAGTTAGACGCAAGTATGGCGGCACTGTTACCCGCCACGGCTTCAGAAAAGGTGATCTGGTTCAATCTCCCAAGGGGATTGGCTACGTCAGTGGTGATACCGAAAAACAAATATCTGTCAGCGATGCTAACTGGAAACGGTTAGGACAGATAGCGTCTAGCAAGATTCAATTGATTCACCGTTCAAACAGGTTGATCGTAACTTACTAGATTTTGTAAAGCCGTCCTTCGCTTCGCTAAAGGACGGGGTTTCAGACCCAAATTTTCGATGAGTCTTTTTTGTCTGGTTCACGGTCCTTACCTGAGTACGTGGAGTTGGGATCTACTTACCCAAGAGATGGAGGCGCGAGGTCATCAGACAGTAGCAGTGGATTTGCCTATTGAAGACCCAGCTGTTGGTGTCGCTCAATATGCCGAAGTCGTGAGCGAGGTGCTGCAAGGATTTGAAGATGATGTGGTACTGGTTGGTCATTCGATGGCAGGCTTAATTATCCCCGTCGTTGGCAGTCAGCGTCCAGTGCCTCAGCTTGTTTTCGTTGCTGGACTCATCCCGCACATTGGTGTAAGTTCCCTTGACCAGTTTTATGACGAGATAAATCCCAACTTACTCAAGGCAATAGGCTACGATCCGCCAGAAGCTGATAAGTTCGAGCAGTTCCAGGATAAGCCAAATATGTTCAATATTGAATTTTAATATAACTTATGTCAGAAACTAAGCCCCGTGACGTTCAGGTTCTCCCCATCGCTACTGACACAACTGTCCTTCGTTCCCGCAGTTGGACACGCCTGCGATTTGAAATAGAATACGCTCTGGCAAAAGGAACAACTGCCAATTCTTATCTCATCAAAGGAGATAAAACCGCCCTTATTGATCCTCCAGGGGAAACGTTTACGGAAATTTACCTGCAAGCGTTGCAGCAGCGGTTTGATTTAACAGATATTGATTATGTCATTCTTGGTCACGTCAATCCCAATCGCGCCGCAACTTTAAAAGCTTTGCTGGAACTTGCGCCGCAAATCACTTTTGTTTCTTCTAACCCAGGGGCAATAAATTTGCGTGGTGCATTGGAAAATCCAAATTTGCCAGTCATCGTTATGCGGGGGGAAGAAACTCTCGATTTAGGCAAAGGTCATAATTTGCAATTTATCCCCACCCCCAACCCCCGCTATCCAGATCAACTTTGCACTTATGACCCGCAAACAGAAATTCTCTACACAGATAAGCTTTTTGGGGCGCATATGTGTAGCGACCAGGTGTTCGATGAAGGCTGGGAAATATTTAACGAAGATAGGCGCTATTATTTTGATTGCCTCATGGCTCCCCATGCCCGTCAAATCGAAACAGCGCTGGATAAACTTGCCGAGCTGCCCGTCAGATTGTATGCTACTGGGCACGGTCCTCTAGTGCGCTATGCCTTAGTCGAACTGACCAAAGGTTATTATCAGTGGAGTCAGCAGCAAACATCCGCCGATACAACGGTAGCGTTGATTTATGCTTCAGCGTATGGAAACACGGCAACTTTAGCGCAGGCGATCGCTCGTGGCATCACCAAAGCAGGTGTCAGTGTAGAATCTATTAATTGCGAATTTGCTGACCCCGAAGAAATCCGCGCTGCAGTTGAAAAAGCATCTGGCTTTGTCATTGGTTCTCCCACCCTCGGCGGTCATGCACCAACTCCTGTCCAAACAGCTTTGGGTATTGTTCTTTCCACCGCGACTAACAACAAACTTGCAGGTGTCTTTGGTTCCTTCGGCTGGAGTGGAGAAGCAGTTGATTTAATCGAAGGCAAACTGAAAGATGCTGGATATCGCTTTGGGTTTGACAGTATCCGCGTCAAGTTTAAACCCAACGATGCTACCTTGCAATTGTGTGAAGAAGCAGGAACCGACTTTGCCCAAGCCCTGAAGAAAGCTAAAAAAGTCCGTACCCCCAGCCAACCTGCAACAAATGTTGAACAAGCAGTTGGGCGCGTTGTTGGTTCACTGTGCATTCTCACAGCAAAGCAAGGTGATATATCCAGTGCCATGTTAGCCTCTTGGGTATCTCAGGCAAGCTTTAACCCACCTGCTTTAACAGTTGCTGTGGCTAAAGACCGCGCTGTGGAACTACTGACGCACTCTGGAAACAAATTCGTCCTCAACGTTCTTAAAGAAGGAAATCACATAGGGTTGATGAAGCACTTTCTCAAACCCTTTGGTCCAGGACAAGACCGATTCGATGGTGTATCAAAAGAAGAAGCCCAAAACGGCTCCCCCATTCTTACTGATGCTCTAGCATACCTAGAGTGTTCAGTAAAAAACCGGATGGAAGCAGGCGATCACTGGCTTGTTTATGCGACTGTGGATAATGGCAAATTGCTAGATAACGATGGTGTAACTGCTGTGCATCACCGCAAGTCTGGAAGTCATTATTAACGTGAGCTATAAATTTATACGAATAACATCCCACTTTGTGCTGTTGATGATAAGTCAATACAGTTCAGTTAAGGATTTTTGGTGGGATTCGCGTTCTTTGTAGAGACGCGCTGAATGAAAGCGTCTCTACATTGTGTTCTTGATCAGGGTTCTGGTCTTATCTGAACCGTATTGGATGATAAGTCACTCAACAAGCACGGAGTGGGAGAATTTTTAGTACAAAAACGCGCTTGTTGATGTTAATAGTTTTTAGAAGTTGTCGGAACAATGGGCGTTCGTGCCCCTTGGAGTACCGCTTTCAGGGCACGTATCCACTGCTGTGCTATAAACTTATTGCCTTCATCGTTAAAGTGGAGACCGTCGCCACTAAAAATATCGCCCTGTTTTAATCGAGCAAGTACTGCGGCATGCATATCTAGGAAGAAGATCCGCTTGCCCCGTGCAGAGAGCTGCAGTACACGCTGCTTAAGGAATGCGTTGGCTTTCGTTTTCGTTTGACTAGTATCAACACCCTTCTGAATCTCCCATTTAAACGGGGGAATTGAGGCGACCACAACTCTGGCGTTGGGACGTAATAACAAGATATCATCGATAATTCCTTGAAGGGATTTTGTGAGAAAGTCTGAGGTGTTATCGCCTCGTGCATCACTAGCAAAGAAATCATTGGTGCCAAGCATTATCAGCACCACATCAGGCTTGGTCGCTTGAACCCAGTCCCGAACGCTTCCTGGCTTCCCCTCCCACGAAGGAAGACGAACATTTGATTTTGGTTGTTGCAACACTTGCGCCGCAGACCAACCACCATGACACTCATTATCGGGGTCAGTATATGCGCCGTCTTTTTTAGTTCCCACCCAGTCTATGGTAGATCCAAGTTTGGTCTGTGCCACCGCACTACGTAGAACGGCAATATTGCTTGCACATAGAGAGTCTCCTAAGGACATGACTTTGGTAGCTGCGGTGGCAGTTCCAACCGGAAGAAAACACAGTAGTATGGCGGCTAGACTGACATTACCCCACCTACAAGTGGCTGTTTTTTCGCTTACGCACTCGATACTCTTCTGTATGCTTAACAAACGGCGGATTTGATTTTGGATACCCATTATGTCGCCCACTTGATTAATCAGCGTACTCTTGTACTGCTAAGATCGCGCGTCGTTTTCTGTTCCAATGCTTACTCTAAGTTTATTAAGCGTCAGAAAAGAAAAAGTTAAAACTATCAAAGCATAGTGGGAGGGTGAGAACCCCTTGCTTTTAATTCGGGGATGAAACCCGACACAACAAGTTTTAACTTGTTGTTTCTCTGTTGAACCCTCCCCCGCGCGCGAAAACGGGGCGGTACGGCCACATCCAAGGACTGACTTTTTGCTCGATTCAGCTATCTGGTCAGAGATTATTGGCTGATTGGAGACTCGCTCTGAGGGAGAATCAGACTGCCTGCGTATGCCCTTCGGGCACGCTGCGCGAACAGACGCGCCTACGGGAATTGCGAGTTAAATAACGTTGTCACGCCTCCAACAAGGCTGGTTCCAGCCCCGGATACTCGTTTAGAGCATCCCGCAGTGACAACTTATCCTGATTGACGTACCTACCCAAAAAAGCACTGAATAAATACTTTATTAAATCCCCCGAATTCATTGGTGGGGAAGCATAGCAGCATAGCTGCCGCGCGTACTTCTGCCTTCTTAACAACTAGCAGCGCTACCTGTGGCGGTCGTTCAAATCCGAGCACTCTTTTCTGGAGAAGAAGTTTTGCTTGGGTTTGAGTTATATCATGTCCGGATAAACACTTGTAAAAACGAAGAACCTCACCCGCCTCCCTTCCCCTCTTTGATGCCTTGGAGAGGGTTGGGGTGAGGTAAAGCAGGAATTATAAGTAATCAACCGGACTTGATATTACAAGTGTGAAATCAAAAATGCTTTCTAATCTATTCTCTTTTCCAAATATTGACCAATCATCAACTGTTCGCCAGCACGAGAGATAATAGACTGGCGTGTGCGGTATTTGCTGCCAATCAGCTTTAACTCTTCCTCAAACACTGAACCATTGTATTCAGTCCGCAAACACAGTGTTTTGGGATTGGGGAAGTGATACTCGGCGGTGACAGGTTTGCTTGTGGCAAAACCGCGATCGCGATACAAAATATTTCCTAAAGCACCAAAGAGTGTTGAACCTTTAGACTCCTTCCTTCCCGTCACAGAATTCTCACTTTCCCAGATCACTTCAGCGCCACAGACTAAACTGACTGTATCAGATAGACCGTGCATCTGAGCTAGCTTTTGCAATTCATCGCATCCCTGTGTCAAAAACCGAATGGTGATCAGACTCACCATTTCCTTGGTTTCTCCATCCGGTAATGTATAGTAGCGCCGTTCCGAATGCCACTTACCGACTGATTTTTGAAAAAATTCTGCCAGTAGAGATTCGTCAGTAGTTTGTGTCAGTTTGAGCGGTGATGTCACTGGTATCCTTCCTCACGTAAAGGGAATTTGTCATCGGGTCTGAGACTTACTACACTATCTGTGTCCCAAATACCAGATATCGTTACTTTTCTTAAGATTATCTTAAGATTAGGAGAATTGCTGATAGTTTTGCTACAATAGTAGAAATAAGTATTTTTATTTTTTTTACAACTATCTAAAGTAAGAAACCAAGACTGAGAAATTTGGTTTCTCCAAATTATGAAATATTGCAGTTGTTGGAACCAATAGACACAAAGACTCGTCTTTATATATAAACCTTGCTTCCGCAGACATGATTTCTTGTCTTCCTGACTACCGATTGGTAAGTTGCCTTCTGCGTGTCTACGTCTGTAAAGTTGCCCTTGCAAACGACATGAGATAGCTGACCGAAAAAGAAAAGGATATATGCGAATGTATTTATTCATGGACAGGAAAAATGCACAAGCTAATTATTCAAGCCCCCGTCAACACCCTTTAGGGTCTTCAATTTTGAATTTTGAATTTTGAATTTTGAATTTTGAATTAAGCGAAGGGGTTGACCCTGAGGCAGAGTCAAGGAAAATTAAAAAATAGTTATAATAACCTCAACAAAAATTGCACGACTTTACGTAAAAATCGCTTTGTCCGGCAAAACTGCAGGAGGTAAAAAGGGCATTTGTCCTCTTTATGTATTAATTGTATGAACTTTTACTTAGGATACTAAGTTTTAGAGAATCAAATTATTGTGTTAACCCAAAACTGCCCTAACAGGAGCCTGAGTAGATGGTTTTGGAAGGACATCAACAGCTTAAAGTATCACATAGCGAAAGGCAGAAAAACAAAGATTGTTTTTTAAGACAGCTAACAATGACCTCCGAAAAAATGCAAGTTAATAGGATTTTGATTGCTTCTGTACTTGGCGTAGGACTACTGACAGGGGGTTGCGGTTCACTTCCGAAGGAATCAGCTGAAGCTCAATCAGAACGCCCTGGCGGTAACCAAAAAAGAGGCGGTGCAACACCTGTGGATGCAGCAGTTGCCCGTACTGGCGTGTTACGACAAGACCCAGAATATACAGGTAGTACCATACCATTCCGCACCGTGTCACTGCGATCGCAAGTGGAAGGGCGGCTTTTGGCGTTGAATGTCGATGTGGGTGATCGTGTCAAGCAAGGGCAAATCATTGCACAGTTGGATGATGCTCTCTTAAGAACAGCGCAAAATCAAGCAGAAGCAGAATTAGCAGCTCTCAAGTCAGAAGTAGCAAGGACAAACGCTCAGATAAGCAATGCTCGTGCCCAGGTAGCTAGCGCACAAGCAGAACTAGAGCAAGCACAAGCAGACGCACAAAGGCAGCAGAAACTCTTGAAAGAGGGGGCGATCGCACAACAAGCAGCCGAACAAGCACGCACTGAAGCCCGAACAGCTACGCAAGCACTCCGCGCTGCACAAGAGCAAGTCCGTACAGAACAGCAAGTTCTAGCAGCCGCCCAAGGTAGAGTCGTTGCTCAACAAGCCGTAGTTGCCGAAGCTAAAGAGCGCCGCTCGTATGCAAGGCTGACATCCCCAATTACTGGCGCAGTTTTAGAAAAGCTGACAGAACCGGGAAATCTCCTCCAACCAGGGAATGAAGCCTTGAAACTTGGTGATTTCAGCCGTGTCAAAGTCGTGGTTCAAGTTTCGGAATTAGAACTGGGGAAACTTCGCTTAGGGCAACCTGTAAAAGTGCGGTTAGACGCCTTCCCCAACCAAACATACACTGGGCAAGTAACGCGTATTTCTCCCGCCGCCGATACAACAGCTCGCTTAGTGCCAGTTGAAGTCGTCATTCCCAACAATGATAGTAAGATTGGCAGTGGTTTGTTGGCACGAGTTAATTTTGAAAGCCAGACACAAGCGCGAGTGGTAATACCTGAGACAGCCCTTCAGGGGACTGAGGGGACAAGCGGACAACCAGACAAGCAGACAAGCAGACAAGGGGAAAATCGCCAGGGAACAGTATTTGTTGTAACGGAAGTAGATGGCAAAGCGAAGGTAGCACCTAGATCCGTAACGCTTGGAGAAAGGGCTGATGGCAAAGTAGAAGTTTTATCTGGGTTGCAACCAGGAGAAAGATTTGTGGCGCGCAGTGGCAAACCCTTGAAAGATGGTGAGGCTGTGAGTCTTTCAATTCTTTCTGAGAAAAAATCGTAGGGCATCACCTACCATACCGAGACAAAAATACTCAACACGCAGTACTCACTCAGCATTTACGTATTATGCAGCAGGTAAAGCAAGGTAGCGGATTCAGTATTAGCGCGATTTCCATCCGCCAGCATATAGGCACACTCATGCTCACCGTGGCGGTAATTGTCGTAGGTATATTTTTTCTCACAACAATTCAAGTGGATTTGCTACCAGCAATTACTTATCCGCGAATTGGTGTTCGGCTAGAAGCACCTGGTATATCACCTGAAGTCGCAGTAGATGAAATCACTAGACCCTTAGAAGAAGCTTTATCAGCCACCGAGAATGTGGTGCAAGTTTTTTCCCGCACGCGTGAGGGACAGGTGAGCCTCGATTTATTTTTCCAGCCAGGAGGCGATATTGACCAGGCTCTAAACGATGCCACTGCTGCTTTTAACCGAGGTAGAGGACAACTACCAGACACTATCGAAGAGCCGCGCATCTATAAATTCGATCCCTCACAACAACCAATCTACGAATTGGCGATGACATCTGGCTCGCTGCAAGGTAAAGATTTACGGGTATTTGCGGATGAAGAACTATCTCGCGAACTCAGTGTCGTACCGGGAGTCGCCTCTGTTGATGTATCTGGCGCTGCTGAAGAAGAAGTGCGCGTGCTAGTTGACTTAAAACGTTTGCAAGCGTTGGGCGTTGGGTTAACCGATGTACTCAATGAATTAACAGCCCGTAACCAAGATATCTCTGGTGGTCGGATTTTGGGGGAAAATACCGAACCATTAACCCGTACGGTAGGAAGGTTCAAAAAAGCAGAAGAAATCAGTAACCTCTCCTTTCAAGTCTCCTCATCGTCCTCATCCCCCTCATCCTCCTCATCTCCCTCATCGTCCTCATCCCCCTCATCTTCCTCCACTTCCCCCCCTTCCCCACCCCGCCGCGTCTATCTGCGAGACTTTGCTGAAGTCAGTGACGGCACAGAAGAACAGCGAGTATTTGTCTACCTGAACCGTCAGCAAGCTGTCAAAGTGTCAATTCAAAAGCAGCCTGATGCCAACACAATCACGGTTGTCGATGGCGTCAAGCAGCGGATTGAACAATTGCGACAGTCCGGCTTAATTGCTCAAGATATGATTTTGACCCCCACGACAGATGAATCTCGCTTCATTCGCAATTCGTTGAATGATGTGATTACCTCGGCAGTTTCTGGGGCATTGTTAGCAGCAGCAGCAGTGCTACTATTTTTGGGGTCGATACGGCAAACATTTATTATCAGTTTGGCAATTCCGCTGTGTACTTTGGCAGCGATCGCTCTCATGAAGCTGTTCGGCTTGACTTTGAATGTCTTCAGTTTGGCAGGTCTAACCTTGGGAATTGGTCAAGCAATTGATACATCGGTAGTTATTTTAGAGAACATTTCCGAAAAAACAGGCATGAACCCCAATCAGAAAGAGATGGAGAGATTGGGAGACAAGGAGATGGGGAGAAAACCCAATTCAAAATTCTTTATTGATACTGCAATTGAATCTTCCCAAGAAGTAGAATCTGCTTTGGTTGCCGCTACCGCTGCCAACTTGGTTTCTGTAGTTCCATTCTTGCTGATTGGCGGCTTTATCTCACTGTTATTTAATGAAATGATTCTGACGATCAGCTTTGCAGTTGCCGCTTCGCTGGTCGTTGCCGTGACAGTAGTGCCGATGCTATGCTCTCGACTGCTGGCAATTCCCTGGTCTAGTCGTATCAGGGAGTTTTGGTTGTTGCGCCAGTTTAACCGCCGCTTTGAAGATGCAACAATCCTCTACGGCTCTTTGTTAAAGAAGATTGTACGTTATCGGCTAATCGCGATCGCAGTAGCTTTTGTGATTTTAGGTGGCGGCAGCTTGTTCATGGCAGGTCAAATTTCGCAAGAAATCTTACCACGCATCAATACTGGACAAGCCAACTTAAGAGTGCAGTTTCCTCCTGGTACACCTCTGGAAACTTCTCAGAAAGTCATGCAGGTTGTGGATGATATTTTAATGAAGCAACCAGAAACTGATTTTGTTTTCACAACAGTAGGTGGTTTTCTCTTTAGCAGCACTACCAGTGAAAATCCTCTACGCGCCAGTAGCACTATTACTCTTAAACAGGGCAAGGATGTCGAGAAGTTCGTCCAAACGGTTAATAAAGAATTTAACAAACTCAATTTAGCAGGAATTCTGCTGCGGCTGAGTCCCGGTCAGGTGCGGGGTTTAATCTTGAGTAATACCCCAGCTCAAGGTTCAGAAGTTGACGTCATCTTGCAAGGACAAGATGAACAAAAGTTACAGCAAGCAGGCAGGCAAGTGCTGCAAGCTTTGGAAGAAAAGGCAACATTAGCGAGATTCCGACCAGATGCCGACCCCCGTCAACCAGAAGTGCAAATTCGCCCTGATTGGGAAAGAGTTGCAGCTTTGGGGCTGACAGCGCAACAAATTGGTGAAACGATTCAGACAGCGATAGAAGGTTCAGTTCCTACGCAAATTCAACGCGGGAACCGCTTAGTTGATGTGCGCGTAGAGTTAAATCAAGAAGCAATCCAGCGTGCTTCCCAGTTAGAAGGATTACCGCTATTTACAGAAAATAACCAACAAATCCGTCTTTTGGACGTTGCCCGGATTGAAGAAGGTCAAGCACCGGGAGAGGTTCAGCGTATAAATCAGCGTCAGGTTTTTATCATTGCAGGTAACCTCAGCGAAGGTGCTAGTCTTGGTGATGCCATAGCACAAGTGAATGAGGTACTTAAGAGCGTTCAGTTACCTGATGGTGTTTCCATTGTGCCAAGTTCCGCCCAAGAAACTAATCAGCAGCTACAAAACTCTTTGAAAACTTTGGGAGCGTTAGCAGTATTCTTAATTTTCGTCGTCATGGCTGTGCAATACAACTCGCTGATTGACCCGTTGGTGATTATGTTTACCGTACCACTGGCGTTGGCTGGGGGAATTTTCGGACTTTACATCACCAAAACGGCAATCGGCGCAACGGTGATAGTCGGTGTAGTCCTGTTGGTGGGTATTGTGGTGAACGCGGGAATTTTGATGGTAGAACTGGCAAACCAAATTCGGGAAGAAGAAGGTTGTACTCGTCAAGTCGCCATCCTCAAAGCCGCTCCTCAGCGCTTGCGTCCGATTATGATGACTACAGTCACGACCATCTTGGGGTTGTTCCCCTTGGCTTTGGGCATTGGTGAAGGGTCAGAGTTTTTGCAACCTTTGGGGATTGTCGTGTTTTTTGGGATGGCGATCGCCACAATGCTCACGCTGTTTATTATCCCCTGTTTTTACATTGTGCTGCACGATTTGCTTGGTGGGAAATGGGCAAAACCCGTGTTTAATAAGCTGGATAAGTTGAGGAAATGGTAAGCCACTCCGTTGCGGTGAACCAGCCCTATGCAGGAGGGTTTGCCGATCGTATGTCATAGTCCATATTGGATTAACTGTCTGAGCAGTTCCTTACCTTAAAGCTTATACAGTACGAATTTCAGACTATCTTGCCCCTGGTGTCAGCGAAGCTATATCTACGCCTAGTTAGGTGTGACGCAGCTTGGTGAAGCGGCGGATTAGATATGCAGCAAGGAAAAAGAACGGTGCCCAGCCAACGAGGAAGAGAAAAAACGCTGGCGAAAACGAACCAGGCTGGTTGCCCAGGTATGCGCTGGTAGCTGGATCGTCGCCCTTGATTGCGATGCCGATCGCCGGTCCAAACCCCTGAAGCGCACCCCACCAACTGAATGCTGCCAAGCAGCTCATGCCAAAGCGATGTTGCGCCACAGCCGTCGCACGGTTATTATTTGGGGATGAGGTTGTTCGCGCAACGACGACAACAATGAGGACGAAAGTCCAGATCATCCACAGCGCACCAGTCCACGGATTGAGTCGCAAAGTGATGATCACCGTGAGTAGTAGCCCGGTCGCGACGAGCAGGGCAGGCACCACCGTCACAGCCGTATCACCGAGCTGCCGACGGAATACACGTGGCGGCGTGACCTCTCGTAAAATATAGAGGATGCAGAGACCCACGAACAGGAAGCCCAAGCGTGCCGGATAGGTGCTGGGCATGGTGTAACCTGCGTATTTTGTATGGTTCTCTTCCACGAAAAAGCAGAGTCGAACCACGTCGATCACGACACCAGTGAGTGCCACGATGACCATCGACCAAGCGAAAAAGCGTCCGGAGCGCACGTGCGATTTGCTACCCTTTCGCGCTGTGAAGGACACAATAGCGGAGATCGGTGCGATCGCCCCTGCAATAATGTGGAGTAAAAGGATCGTCAAGAAGACATAGTTTGCAAGGGAGCTTCCGTAACTGACTGGCTTGTGAAGCAAGAACGTTGATTCCACTATTACTCCTATTCTGACTGCACGCGGTTACAGCGGTTACAAGTGAGGCATTATTGAGTAATTTTACTAGTCTAATACCAATTCTCTGTAAACTTGCACTTAATACTCGCTCTTTCACTCTTGGCGTGCTTGGCGACTGGCGTCGCCTACGGAGGGAAACCCTCCTGCAGCGCTGGCTCGTCTTGGCGGTTCGTTTAATAAATATTAAGTGCATCTTCATGGAGAATTGGTATAACTTATTTTTAGACGGATTTAGGCATCATTGATGGGGTGAAATAAGCATCCGTACAGACATTTACGCCAAGGACTTGATGACCTATTTTCAACATCCTGTCCACCCGGAATAAAAATGTACCAATTGAAGCTCCTGAAATTTAGAAGCCTCAAACCCTTGCTGTACCGTACTAAAAACTGTACCTAATAGCCTATAGGTTAATTGGTACATTGAGAATTGCCAAAAATATTGATTGACGGAATGCTTACCCAGCAGGGGTTACAGCCAAGCGCGTAACTTTCTGTTCGATTGCTCATTTACCCCTTCTACAGATGATTATTGACCCTTGCTGACCCAACTTTAATGCTTTTGGAGCTAATCGTGCCACACCTTGATTCCTTCAAAACAACCCACAATGGCTTTTATTCTTCGTTACTTATTCTGTGACAATAATAGTCGGTTTATTTCCGCCATCATGTACTAGCAATCGTCGCACCAGTACGAATTTGCCGCATGGTGCGAATAAGGATCATTGGTTTACCTTCCGTTTAGCAGAAACTTTTTTTGTTGAGCGAACTTCCTGAAACAGTTCCCCAAAAATCGAGCTTGCTTCACTGTGCGACAGTTTGGAACGGGACAGCAGGACATCTGCACAGACATCTTGAAAGTCAGTGCTGGTAAGTACAACAGGAACATTATTGCTCTGACAGACTTTAGCAATGATCAGACACGCCCGCAAACCGGAGGACTTTCCTGAATGCGGTGTGCGCTCCCGAAACTTCTTGACAAGAGACACAATCACTGAGGCATCTGGTCGTGTCAATCCTGATTTTTGGACAACAATCTCTTCCTGAGTCAGTTCGTCTGGCTCTGGAATATCGATCGTTATCAGGCGATCCATCAGTGCCTCCTGAGTTTCATGAACTCCGCAGTACTCCTCTGGATTCGAGGTAAAGATGACTCGGAACTGGGGATGAACACCAATATATTCCTGTTGCTGAGCAGCGGTTGGTAGCACCAGTAGCTTTTCCTGCAATACGGAGAGCAGCACATTATTAACTTCAGGACGGGAACGATTGAACTCATCGTAGACCAGCGTGAAGCCTTCACGGCAGGCAGTGGTCAGGCGGCCATCGACCCAAATCGGGCGGAATTCATCTTCCAGCTTAACAACACTGCGAATATAATTATCAACAACTTTCTTGCTGTTATAGCCCAGTTGGTTGCCAATCAGATCGGAGGACTTGTGCTCATCATCTCCAAACGTCAGCAAAATCGGACGCTGCAAAAGATTCGCCAAATGTAGTGCCAATGTTGTTTTGCCGGTTCCAACCGGACCGCGCAGGTGGACAGAGAAGCCAGCGTGAAGATAGCGCAGCGCACGCTGAATCAGACGATTGATTGGTGGTGTATTGACAAAATTATAGGAGTTAGGTTGCACAACTGTAGTCACAACTCAATCCCTCGCACGACATCTGTTGGGTTAGCAGTGGAAGGTTGCGAAGGTGAAACACCTGTTGCATAACTGCCAGCAGAAGGAATGGGCGTCCTTGATACATAATCTTGTACCGCAGGCACACCAGGCACAGCAGGTACCGCGGGCACACCAGGTACGGCAGGTACGGCAGGTAGACCAGGTAGACCTAAATCAGGTAGACCAGGTACAGCACGTGCAGGAGGTACAGCAGCTTGACCGGTTAAGCCAACAGCTTGTGCATACCTCAAATAAGTTTCTACTGATGCCAGGACAATCCTTGCTTCCACTACTAACAGTTCAATTCCTACAAGGGATACCCGTACCCACACATCGATAACGACACCCTTATCGAGGATGCGATCAATGACTTCAGCCAGACTGGAAGATGAGTTTACTGTTTCAACTGCCATGATTACTTCTTTTGATATATATCAAATTGTGTAACAAGTTAATGGCTACAAATTTTTAATTCGCAATTTTATCCTAATACGAAAAATAGAACTTTTCAAATCCAAATGTTGTATCTATGTCCTAAGTTTAATTTTTTGAAATTGAAGAAAATTTTCTGAATTGTTGCTGCAAAACCCTAGCAAATACGTGAAAATAAATATTTTTTTTTAAAAGAGCTAAAAGGTAAAAGGGTTTTATTTTTTTGTTTAAATTCTATATTTCCTACTTTTCCTACTTTTCCTACTTTTGAGAATTTTCCTACTTTTGAGAATTTTCCTACTTTTCCTACTTTTTATTGTTTTGCAGAGGTTTTAATATATATTTAAATATCCTAAAAACTAAAAACACGAGAGCCGATTTATTATCAAGAGGCTAGGCAATTGCATGCGTAGCCCACGGTTCTTACGAGCAATTGTTGCTCACTGCCCAGCATGGCGATTGCATGCGTAGCGCACGCCGTAAGGCGTGGACCAAACTCCAAAATTATTAGATAGAAGAGATTCTCGCATTTGCTCGTAGAACTGCTGTTGAAAAAGCAGCGACGCTAGGTCTAAAAAGGCATTTTAATAAAGAAATTTACATCAATTCAGGGGATTCAAAAAAAGAAAAATATTATATTCTCGTCTAACATGGGAAAGCGTCTACTATACATAAAAAGTCGAAACAATCGTGACTTCTACGCCGAGCCTGCCAAAAAGTTCTCAATCCAACGCGAATCGAACAATTACAACATCTACCCAAGGGTCAACTTTGGCGGATATTCTTGAACGAGTTTTGGATAAGGGAATTGTGATTGCAGGTGATATCTCTGTTTCTGTCGCCTCCACCGAACTTTTGCATATCAGAATTCGTTTATTGATTTCCTCAGTTGATAAAGCGCGGGAGATGGGAATCAATTGGTGGGAAAATGACCCTTATCTCACCAGCAAGTCCCAGGCTTTAATTGAAGAAAATCGCCAACTTCAGGAACGGTTGCAAAGTTTAGAAGCAGAAATGCGATCGCTCAAAGCTTTAGCTACCAGTCAAATAGAATTCGGTGCAAGTGAGCAGTTAAAAAACCCTTATTCTGTGCCGAGAAATCCCTCTACTGAAAAGGACACTAACCCTGTAGATGAAATGTAAAAAATTAGCATTATGGCATTACTTGGATCAACCTCTGAAAATCCTGAGATAGTAACTACCACTAACAAATTGAACAGTAAAGCGGGGTTGGCTTCTTTACTGTTAACAGTGATAGAATTGCTTCGCCAGCTTATGGAAGCGCAAGTCATTCGCCGGATGGAACAACAAATTCTCAGCGAAACCGAGTTAGATAAAGCAGCAGAAAGCCTGCAAAAGCTGGAAGAACAAGTGTTGCAGTTATGCGAAATTTTTGAAATCGAACCAGCAGATTTGAATGTGAATTTGGGAGAATTCGGCACCCTTTTACCACCACCAGGAACTTACTATCCGGGGGAAACTAGCAACAACCCTTCTATCTTGGAACTGCTAGACAGACTTTTAAATATTGGAATCGTGGTGCATGGCGATGTTGATTTGGGCTTGGGTAATCTGAATTTGATTCACGCAAAGCTGCGGCTGATTTTGACATCAAAACCGATAGAAAGGTTGTTTGATAAAAAAATTATGAATAATGGTCTTTATCTTTACGGCATTTTACCCGCACCTATTTCGGAAAAAGTGGTTCTGGAAGGATTAGATCAACAACCAGTTCAGAGCTATAGTGTTGACGGGTTCAACTTTTTATACTCAGAAGCGAAAAAAGAAAAATATCTCACTTCCCGACGCAATTTATTGTGCCATGAAAAAGTTTTGGAACTCGCGATGAGTGAAGGGTTCCGCACCCTACTACCTCTTCGCTTTGGATTGGTCGTGAAAACCTGGGAAACGGTTACTGATCAATTGACTCGTCCCCATAAGGAAAAACTGGAAGAGTTATTTCAAAAATTGGAAGGACGCAGAGAAGTGAGCGTCAAGGTATTTTGGAATAGCCAGTCGGAGATTCAGGGGTTATTAGAGTCAAATGCCAGCTTGAAAAAAAAGCGCGATGCGATGGAAGGTAAAGCTTTAAGTACGTCAGAAATCATCGAAATTGGTAAGCTGATTGAAAATGGTTTGCAACTTCGTAAGCAAGCAATCATTGATGCTTTCCGTTGTGAATTGAACGCTTTGGCAGAAGAATTTGTGGAAAACGATACGATGACGGAAGAGATGATTTACAATGCGGCTTATTTGATTCCTTGGGAAAGTGAATCTAACTTTAGCGAAAAAGTACAAGCAATCGACCATAAATTTGGCGATCGCCTACGAATTCGCTACAACAATTTTACGGCTCCTTATACATTTGCCCAGCTTTCTTAAGGGAAACTAACATTATGTTTCTGGAACTATTAACTTTTCCCGTTTCAGCACCACTAGGTGGAATCATCTGGCTAGGAGAGCAACTTCTAGAGCGTGCTAATGCTGAATTAGATGATGCACAAAATTTGCAAAAACAGTTATTAGCTTTGCAGTTAGCATTTGATATAGGTGAGATTTCAGAAGAGGAGTTTGAAATTCAAGAAGAAGAACTTTTGCTGAAAATTCAAGCCTTGGAAGAAGCAGCAGAAGAATCTGAATGAAAGGTACAGTGGAACAGTCTAACTTTTACACTTACGCTTTTCTCTTGACACCAGCCACTGTTTTGGAGTTACCTGTCGGCATTGGCGTGAGCGTACTTCTTATCAGTCGTGCTGGCGTTTCAGCTTTGGTGGAACCAGAGGTGTCTAGTGAATCATTGCAGAACGATGACGAACGATTAATCCAAGCAGTTTTGTCGCATGATCGAGTGATTTGCGAACTATTTCGCCAGACTACAATTTTACCCTTGCGGTTCGGCACTTCCTTTGCCTCAAAAGAAAGTTTACTGACTCATCTAGAATCCCACGCAGAGGAATATCTAGAAAAGCTACGCCAACTCAATGGTAAAGCCGAATATATCTTAAAGTTTATTCCTCGAACCCTAGATGAACCAGTTATAACGCCGTCATCAGGAGGAAGACAATATTTTTTAGCCAAGAAACAACGTTATCAAACACAGCAAGACTTTCAAATAGCTCAAACTGCGGAATGGAATCACGCAGTTCATGTGATTACCCAGATATATAAGTCGGCAATTGTTGTTCAACCGCAGGGTGAAGAAGGGCGGATTTATCTTTTAGTCAGTCGCCAAGACGAACCCTTACTTGCAGAACAATTTTTAGCTTGGCAAAAAACGTGTTTTCGTTGGGAATTACAGTTAGGACTCGCCCTACCTCCTTACCATTTTCTCTAAAATTTCTATCTTGATTTTTTCAAGATAAAAAATATCAGGACGTGTAGAGATGGATGATATAGTAAAGTACGACTCGCTTCACCTAGCAATGTTTAGCGGTAAAGGCGGAGTAGGAAAAACTACCATTGCCTGCGGTTTTGCTCGGCGCTGGGCCAGATTATTTCCCAACGAACAAATACTGTTAATATCTACAGATCCGGCACATTCTTTAGGCGATGTGCTACAAATAAAAGTGCAAAACAACGCCTTACGTTTACCTGATTTACCTAACTTAAGCGTTCGGGCGTTAGATGCTAAAGAATTACTCCTAGAATTTAAGGCAAAAAACGGTAAGTTTTTAGAGGTATTAGTTGAGCGGGGAAGTTTTATTGAAGGCGAAGACTTAACACCTGTTTGGGATTTAGACTGGCCCAGTTTAGATGAAGTTATGGGTCTGTTGGAAATTCAACGCCTGCTGACAGAAAAAGTCGTAGACCGCATAGTAGTAGATATGGCTCCTTCCGGTCACACTTTAAACTTATTGGGAATCAAAGATTTTTTAGATATAGTTTTAAATTCTTTAGAATTATTCCAAGAAAAACATCGAGTCATTACCCAAACTTTTAAGCGAAGTTATACCGCCGATGAAGTCGATGACTTTTTGGTCAAGATGAAACATGAATTAGCAGAAGGCAGACGCCTGCTGCAAAATCAAGATATAAGCGCTTGCTTGGTGGTGGCGATCGCCGAACCTATGAGCCTCTTAGAAACACAACGATTTCTAGAAAGCTTGCAAGTATTAGAAATTAAGAGCGGTGGCTTATTCATTAACCGGATTTTAACAGATGCCGATACAGATTTAGACCGCTATAGCGAACAACAAAAATTGCTAGAAAAATTCGTAGAACTACCAGGAAACCAATCTGTTTTTATTGTACCGCAACAGGCATTAGAACCACTGGGCAGTGCGGCGTTAGACAATATTATTAGCCAAATTCAAAAAATTGATACAGTTGCAATTGCTCCACCACCACCGATACAATGGCCCCCTAAAGTTCTACCCAGTTTCAGCGATTTTATCGCAGAAGGACGGCAACTTATCCTTGTTGCCGGCAAAGGAGGAGTTGGAAAAACGACAGTAGCAGCTGCTATAGGGTGGGCGTTAGCAAGTCGTTATCCTGATAAAAATATTCGCCTCATTTCTATCGACCCCGCCCATTCTTTGGGAGATGCTTTTGGGGCAAAATTAGAACACAAACCCACTCAGATAACAACCAATTTAAGCGGTCAAGAAATCAATGCTGATATAGTCTTAGAACAGTTCCGAAATGATTATCTTTGGGAATTAGCCGAAATGATGAGCGGCGAAGGAACGGTTCCAGGGGCGGTGAAAATTGCTTACACTCCCGAAGCTTGGCGACAAATTGTAGCGCAAGCTTTACCTGGTATTGATGAAATGCTGTCCCTGATCACTGTGATGGACTTATTAAACCGTAAACAGCAAGATTTAATTATCCTAGATACTGCCCCCACCGGTCATCTTTTACGCTTTCTGGAAATGCCATCTGCATTGGCAGATTGGTTAGCCTGGATATTCAAGCTGTGGATGAAGTATCAAAATGTTTTAGGTAGGGTAGATTTCATGGGGCGGCTGCGGAATTTGCGACAACAAGTTGTACAAGCGCAGAAGAAATTGAAAGACCCCAACCACACCGAATTTATTGGTGTCATCCAAGCTCAAGCTGCAATTATTGCAGAACAAGTGCGGTTAACTGAGTCTTTGCAAAATATGGGAGTTCCCCAGCGTTACATAGTGCATAACCGCTACAGTCAAGATAGCTCACTTGATGCTGGTTTATTTGCCGATCAAACTATTATTCACTTACCGATTTTACCCCGTTCTGTGGAAGCGCTAGACCGAATTAAAGGGGCAGCAAATTTGCTGTTTTAAAATTTTTGCACCCATGCCCTAAATAATAACTAATCAACCGGATTTGGATATATAGCGTTTTTCATCTGAATGAAGTACAGATTTATCTGTGTCCATCTGTGTCCATCTGTGGTTCATTATTCTTTGTGTACCTTACAAAAGTTGCAAACCGCTATAACTAAACTTTCGTACGGTCAGTTAAGATTTCATATCCATTGTCAGTCACAAGCAATGTATGCTCAAATTGAGCAGCTAGGGATTTGTCTAATGTGACTACAGTCCAACGGTCTGATAGCGTACGCGTCTGTTTAGAACCAGCAGTCACAATCGGTTCGATTGTTAATGTCATTCCAGCCCGGAGTTTCACATTTGGCATTTCACGAGTACGAAAGTTGAACACTGAAGGTTCTTCGTGCATATTGCGACCAATTCCATGCCCAGTGTAGTTTTCAAGAACACTGAAGCCGTGCGCCTCTACACAATCTTGAACAGCGCCCGCAATATCCATTAGATACGCTCCTGCTTTGACTTGCTCAATTCCCTTGTAGAGTGCCTCTTCAGCAACTTGAATCAACTTTTCTGCTTTTGGGGACACCTTAGCCACAGCAATAGTGATACAAGAATCACCGTGAAAATTTTGATAACAAGCCGCTGTATCAACCTTCAAAACATCTCCAGGTCGAATCACCCGCTTAGAACTGGGGATACCATGCACGGCTTCATGATTAATCGAAGCGCAGATAGAGCCAGGAAATCCGTGATATCCTTTAAAACTGGGTGTCGCGCCCATTTCTCGGATGCGTTTTTCTGCGTAGGCATCTAAGTCAGCAGTCTTCATCCCAGGTTGCACTATTTGAGAAATCTCTTTAAGCACAGTTGCAACAATCGAAGCTGCTTGACGCATGATTTCAATTTCACGTTGGGACTTGACGCTAATACCACGACTTTGCCGTTGAGTAACGGGCTGGGTGAAGAGGGTATCAAGGATATTCATGCCGAGAGAGGTAAAATTCACTATGCTTAAAATTCAATATGCTAATGTAGCATAGCTTAGCATAGCTTATTGAAAGGTAAGACAATAAAAGCTATAGTAAAATGCTATGGTAAGTACTATCTACGCAATATATAGATTTTGAAATGGGCGGCAAAACTCTATTGTCTGGTGTAACAACCTACATTTCCCCGGAACTGAAAGCAGAGTTGGAGGCATGGGCACAAGAGGAAGAACGCTCTATTTCCTGGCTTCTTGCCAAACTTATTGAAAATAAACTTCAGGAACGACGACAAAAAATATCACCAGTGAAGACTGCAAGCAACCAGGATTAGCTAAGCAAGAAAGCTGTTCAGTGAGCTCTAACGCATCATCTGAACAAACAATTTCAACTGCGACACACACAGTTGACAGAAATCAGTTCAGGCTTCCAATTTTGAAAGTGGGGAAGTTCGTAGTGAGGAATGGGCGTCCTCTTACACGAAAGCAAGGACTAAAGTCCTTACTACAAACAAATTTTATTATAAGTTTCGCCTCATTCAATAACAGCTTAAAACTAGATAAAAAGCCGATACGATTCACTTTTCATCAGGATCGAGAATCCCAACCAGATTAACACAAACGGGAAGATTTTCCGACCATAGCGAGTGAGAAGGGGAGCCATGAGAGGATTACGAGTCATGAAGTAAGAAAGGCAGCACCACACTCCAACACTCACATAGCAAACACACAAAATCACACCCAAACTTGGGAGATTGCTGCTGGCAAATAACGGCACGTAGATCCCAATGTTGTTGCCTCCATTTGCAATGGTGACTGCGGAAACACGGTAGGTTTGGGGATCGCGTAGAGTTGCCCATAGCGATTTCTTACGGCGGTGAGATCTGGCATCAGAGGTGAAGTTCATTGACACCGTTTGCACTTCCTCTCCTCCGTCTTCTCGACTCATGAGCTGAGTGATACCAATGGTGATTGGAAGGAAACCTAGCAATCCAATCCAGGCTTCTGGAATGAGTAAACCGCCGAAGAAACCAGGGAGACTAGCAAGCACTAATGCCGTGAATCCAACAAATTCACCGAGAACAATATGCTTAGGACGAAAGCTGCGATTGACTTTTCCAAAGAAGGCTGTCAGGTATAAATTATCGTCAAATGTGGTTGCTAAAGCCGTAGAAATCCCAAGAACTAATGTGCTAATTAGCCAAGTCATAACTGTTATTCACTATGATTCAATGCTGTTCTTCCTTGTCCTTTTCTGCTTCTCTAAGTGAGGGCAGGGCAGGAAATTGTTCAATTGTCAATCAAATTAGTGATTTTTGTCTCAGCCAGGTACCTTGGCAGCGCATGACTACAATTTAGGGCTTTCTACTCAATGAAAGCAAATCTTCTTTTTTTTCAAAACGATAAATAAAAGTTATGAAAAGTCCAATTCTTAAGGAGAATTCGCACGGCTTCAACGTAGTTAAGGTAGAGACGAATGCCTTGATTTGCGATTGGCTTTGCCACTGCCCCTTGGGCGATCGCCTCTACGACTTCAAAAATCTAATGATAAAACCGCGTGGCAAAGTTCTGCGATCGCGACGGCGACAAAGCACGCGCTTTAACAATTGCTGCCCCTAACAAAGCGTAAGATATGCCACCAACTACCATCAACAACAATAAAACAAAGATTCCTAAGGTACTTGCTAGTCCTGTACTGCTATTCCACAACCCATGAAGCCCAGCCGCACTGAAATATCCCAAAGCCAAAATTTGCCAAGCGTGACGTGGCTTAAGTATACTCAAGCCAATACAATATCCAAACCATCCACTCCAAGCCATGTGACCTGCCACATCACCCAAAATTCGCGGAATCAGCAGTTCTAACCCCAGCCGCAAACCAGCATCTGTTCCCATCTGTTGTGCAACCTGTGCAATAGTACCAGGCACATACTGACCTAAAGTTTCAAATAAGGTGAAGCCAACTGCAGAAGCACTTGCGATCAAAATTCCATCTAAAGGTTCCTCAACGCCAATATATTCTCGCGTGGGAGATGTAAATGCTCTTCCTAAAAGATAAAATCCGATAACTGGCAAAGCTTTAAGCAATTCTTCCAGCAGCCCAGAACCAAAAAAGTATCGCAGAAACAACTCGCCAAAGCTAACAGTACTAGGGTTATCTGGTATACTTCCTGGAAGAATGCTGCGAAACACCAAAAAAAATAGACTCAGAACAGGGCTGAGCAAAATTAAGATCGTAAAAATAGCAGAAGCGATCAGCACCCACCAAGCCTTCGGCTTACCACACAACTGGTAAACAAAATATAAGGCAGCACTCGCTAAATACGCACCTAATAATATTTGATATAAAAATCCTTGCACAAAAAACAGTAGTACCACGAGTATGACTGTGATGATTCCTGGTACTAAGTAAGCCTTGCGAGTGAAATCTTTTGGTCGAAAAAGAATAGGAAGCATTTGCGACCAACTCGCCTCAGTATCGCTGTTAACTAACGCTCGAGGATTTGCACTCATCGCCATCGAAGTTATCGTGACTGCTGGCTGTGGTTCGCCAACGTCTTGGTAGTTGTATTGGTACTCAAACAATAATTCTGGACCACTATTGCCAAGCTTAATGCGATCGCCCGCTTGCAATTCCTGACATCGGTGCAAAACCTCTCCATTTAAATAAATCCCATTGGCACTATTCAAATCACACAGCACATAGCTTGTTCTGCCATCTAGCGTTTTAGATGAGCGAACAATGGCATGACGGCGCGAAACCATTGCATAATCATTGGAATTCAAGACAATTTGGCAACTAGGATCGCGCCCAATCACCACCTCACCCTTACTCAGCAGTGAGTAAGACGTTTCTCCACTTGTAGAGACTAACCGCAGAAATGCATGACTCATCCAAGCAACCCCCCTGCCCATTTTTATAGTAACTTGACAGCAGGTAGCCTTGAAAATGAATGCAATTGCCCAAAATACCGTAGAAATTCCGGCTCAATTCATACATCTCGCACTTGTTTCCACAGCGTTTATGTATTTTTTGTAATAGTTTTGTGTTCTCGATGACGTTGTCGTCAAAAAATTCTCTCTTTAAAATAAGTAGACTGTAAGGTAGTTGTCGATTTATTATTGTTGATTGTGAGTTTTTTCCTGGATTATGAATACTCAAGAAATAATCCGCTCTATTGAAGCGGAACAACTAAAATCTAATTTGCCCCAAATATTTGTGGGCGATACAGTCAAAGTCGGAGTCAAAATTAAGGAAGGCGACAAATACCGGGTACAACCGTACGAGGGTGTGGTCATTGGTAAACGCAATGGCGGTATCAATGAAACCATTACAGTCCGTCGCGTATTCCAAGGCGTAGGCGTCGAACGGGTGTTTCTGGTGCATTCTCCTCGGATAGACAGTATCAAAGTATTGCGTCGTGGTAAGGTAAGGCGTGCTAAACTTTATTATCTACGCGATCGCGTTGGTAAGGCTACCCGAATCAAGCAGCGCTTTGACCGCGCTCTTTGATGTAAGACCTAGATATGGTCCAAGGGTTCAACAAAAAGCGGCGGGAGCCGCTCCTAAGTTCCCTCGACCAAAATCAACTAAAAAAATTTGCCAAGTTGCGTTAAACTGAGGTAAATTAAGTGTAATAACTGAATAAAAGCAAGCCTGTGCGCTCTTAGTTCAGTTGGTAGAACGCAGGTCTCCAAAACCTGATGTCGGGGGTTCAAGTCCTCCAGGGCGCGCTGAAAGCAAAAATAAAGCCCGAAAATTATGCAACATCTGCTAACATAGCAGTATGATTGAAAATTTCGGGTGTAATTTTTGTGTATGCGGCTTTTTGCTTCAAACAAGTTGGTTTGAGTAGTAGCTGTTATACAAAGATAAAATTAACAGGCAATAGTTTTCTGGTTCAGAAATGGGGGGGCGAGAGAAGACCGTGGCCAAAAAAAACGAAGCACAAATGACAGAAACCAGCAATGGGTTTAGCATAGCGAACTTTTTGAATGGAATAAAGGAAGAGTTCGACAAAGTCGTTTGGCCGAGTCGCAAGCAGCTTATAAGTGAATCAGCTGCTGTGTTATTGATGGTGACTCTCTCCGCATCCTTGATATTTCTGGTAGATAAATTCTTTATTTGGGCAGCACAACAGGTGTTCTAATGACTTCTGCAACAGACGGAGATTACAATGCGACGCAGCAGTCAGATGATGCCGCAGAAACAGCGTCAGATGCTTCTTCAACAGAAGCCCGCTGGTATGCAGTACAAGTAGCCTCTGGCTGTGAGAAGCGTGTTAAGACAAACTTGGAGCAGCGCATTCAAACCTTTGATGTCGCTGATAAAATTATCCAAGTGGAAATTCCACACACACCAGCAGTGAAAATCCGTAAAGATGGTAGTCGCCAGCACACGGAAGAAAAAGTCTTCCCTGGCTATGTGCTAGTGAGGATGATGATGGATGACGACACATGGCAGGTGGTAAGAAACACCTCTCATGTGATTAATTTTGTGGGAGCAGAACAAAAACGTGGTAGTGGCAAAGGTCGGGGTCACGTAAAACCGCTACCGCTGAGTTATACAGAAGTAGAAAGAATCTTCAAACAGACTAGCGAACAGGAACCAGTTGTCAAAATTGATATGGCTGCTGGTGATAAGATAATTGTGCTTTCTGGTCCGTTTAAGGATTTTGAAGGTGAGGTGATTGAAGTCAGTCCAGAACGGAGTAAACTCAAAGCCTTGCTTTCGATTTTTGGACGGGATACACCAGTAGAATTGGAATTTAATCAGGTAGAAAAACAGAGCTAATAAAAATGGCGAAAAAAGTAGTAGCGGTCATTAAATTGGCCCTGAATGCTGGGAAAGCCAACCCAGCACCGCCAGTGGGACCTGCATTAGGTCAGCATGGCGTTAATATCATGATGTTCTGCAAAGAGTACAACGCTAAAACAGCAGATCAAACTGGAACAGTGATTCCAGTAGAAATTTCGGTGTATGAAGACCGGAGTTTTACATTTGTACTCAAGACTCCTCCAGCATCGGTGTTAATTACTAAGGCAGCTAAAATTGACAAAGGCTCTAGTGAACCCAACAAAAAGAAAGTTGGGTCTATTACTAGAGAGCAATTGAAGCAAATTGCTCAAACAAAACTGCCTGACCTTAACGCCAATGATGTTGAAGCAGCGATGAACATCATCGAAGGCACCGCAAGAAACATGGGCGTCACAGTTACGGATTAGTCAAATATCAGCGTCCACGAGTCCACGACTCGGTTCAAAATCCAAAATTATTCGGGGGAGAGGCAAAGCTTCGTAATAGACCCCAGGAGAAAAAAAATGGCGAAGAAAGTATCGCGCCGAATACAGGCGTTACTAGAAAAAGTTGAAGACAGGGATTATGCACCCTTAGAGGCGTTAGCCCTTTTGAAAGAAACGGCAACAGCAAAATTTCCCGAAGCAGCAGAAGCGCATATCAGGTTAGGAATTGACCCAAAATATACCGACCAACAGCTGCGGACAACGGTAGCACTGCCCAAAGGAACAGGACAAACCGTACGGGTGGCAGTCATTGCCAGAGGGGAAAAGGTAACAGAAGCAACAAATGCTGGTGCTGATGTCGTTGGTTCAGAAGAACTGATTGACGAAATTCAAAAAGGTAGGATGGACTTTGACAAGCTCATTGCCACACCAGATATCATGCCTCAGGTTGCAAAGCTTGGTAAGTTACTCGGTCCTCGTGGTTTGATGCCATCACCCAAAGGTGGGACAGTGACATTCGACGTGGCAAGTGCGATCGGCGAATTCAAAGCAGGTAAATTAGAGTTCCGAGCTGATCGTACTGGCATTGTGCATGTTATGTTTGGTAAGGCTTCATTCTCTCCAGAGGATTTACTAGTAAACTTGAAGGCGTTGCAAGAAACAATCGACCGTAACCGTCCTTCAGGAGCTAAAGGTCGTTACTGGCGCACAGTGTACGTGTCTTCCACAATGGGACCATCGATTAGGGTAGATATTAACGCCCTACGCGATGCAAAATTGACCGAAGCAGCATAATACGTTCGTAGTCAGCGCTGTTTGCGTTTGCTATAAACAAATTGCCAAAATTAAATAAGCAACAGCCAAAGACAGCAGGTGCTATTCGCTTAATATCCTGCCGAGGTTTGCGCCCTAATTGCTAAAAGTACCTCACGCGCATTGTGTGACTACTGCTGCATAAGGATCAGAATGTACAGATGCATTTCTCTGCTGCGTCTCTACTGCAAAACCCCGGCTGTGAAAGCTGGGGTTTGTTGTTTTTGTAGCTAATAGCACAAAAGGCAATGAGCCATTAGCAAGAAAAGCATTTTTAAAGGAGGTGAAACAACCTAGATGCCAAGAACGATAGAAGACAAAAAAGCTATAGTTGCTGACCTCAAAGAAACTTTGAGCCAGTCTCAACTCGCACTGGTGATTGACTACCAAGGGCTAACGGTTGCTGAAATCACAGATTTACGGCGACGGCTGCGTCCCGCTGGGGCTGTTTGCAAGGTGACTAAGAACACCCTGATGGGCATTGCCATTCAAGACGATGAAAAATGGCAAGTGCTGTCGGAATTGCTCAAAGGTTCTTCTGCCTTTTTGCTAGTTAAAGACGATTTCTCTGCTGCAATTAAGGCTTACCAAGATTTCCAGAAAGCCAGCAAGAAAACAGAAATTCGCGGCGGCGTTATGGAAGGTCGCCTGCTGAGAGAACCTGATGTCAAGGCATTGGGAGATTTGCCATCCAAAGAACAACTCATGGCGCAAATTGCTGGAGCTATCAACGCCTTGGCTACCAAGATTGCTGTGGGTATCAACGAAGTTCCCGGTTCGCTGGCTCGTGCGTTGCAGGCTGTCGCGGATCAGGAAAAAGGTGGCGAAGGCGAAGAAAGTGCTTCCTAGTGAGTCGTTAGTACTAATTAGAACAACTCAAATCATTAATCAACATTACAGGAGTTATATCCATGTCTGCTGCAACTGATCAAATTTTGGAACAACTAAAAACCTTGTCTTTGCTCGAAGCATCTGAATTGGTGAAGCAAATTGAAGAAGCCTTTGGCGTCAGTGCTGCTGCACCAGTTGGAGGCTTTGTGGCAGCAGCACCTGGTGGTGCACCTGCTGCTGCTGAACCAGTAGAAGAACAGACCGAATTTGACGTCATTCTAGAAAGCGTCCCCGCCGATAAGAAAATTGCTGTACTCAAGGTCGTGCGCGAGTTGACGGGTTTGGGCCTCAAGGAAGCAAAAGACTTGGTAGAAGCTGCGCCTAAGCCAGTTAAGGAAGCGATCGCCAAGGATGCGGCTGAAGCTGCTAAGAAGCAGTTGGAAGATGCTGGCGGCAAGGTAACTGTCAAGTAATTTGTAATTAAATTACAAGAAAGTACGTAGTCATGATTAGCTAGCAGCCCAATGTCGAGTGTGACTTGGGCTGCTAGTTTTTGAGCCTAGGGCGGGGAGAGGTAGCTTTGGCTATTAGAGGAATGTGCCAGATGAAAATCTGGCATTTTGATTATTGACTAATGAAACTACACTCGTCTCACAACCCCCCGATCCGGGAGTTCAAAAGATGCAGCCGTGGTAATTGGTGCGTTGGGGTCGGGGACTGTCGATCCGGTGGGTGCAGACTGTGGCAGTAGTCGGTAGTCGGTTCGCCACCGTTCGCGAGTCAGGTCACAGACGACATAGCCGCGCTGCCGACCGTTAAAGTACTTCACCCACGGACTATCGGGTAAGGCAGTAGCTTGTAATAACTCTTCTGTTGTTCTTTTTCTATCTGCTGCCAGTATTGGATTACGACTTAATCAATCTGGCAATCAGGAAACAAGCCCCTAATCCACCGCAGGCATACGGGGAAGCTTGGATTAATTTCACCCAAAATTCGTCAATTTTATAGCCTCTGGCGTTCCAGATGGAATTACCCTCATAAGCCAAAATGCATTCACTGAATACACAAAAAGTTCTCTGAGATACAAACCATCCACCGCCCGCACCGATAAAAAAGGCTAAAGCTGTTCCTAACAGTTCGTTTTTTGTCATAAGCTCAGGCTCTAAAAATTAAGATATAGCGGTTCTCAATTGAGTGCAATACACCAAGAAATAAAAACCACAGATGGACACAGATGGACACAGATAAATTTGTACTTCATTCAAACGAGAAGCGCTATAGAACTAGCGGTACTTTCAACTAGAAGTCATGGTTGGCTAGATATTGCTGCTCGCGTATTTACTTATGAATTAAGAGAAGAAAATTGGAGAGTATTCAAGTTTGATGGCAAAAACTACAAACTCACTGAAGAAAAATTAAGTTCAAAGCCTCAAAATATTATCTTAAGCAAAAATAGCCCTGAGTTTGATTTAGGTGAATTAAGATGACTTAAAGCGGACAATGGTGTCGCGCAAGCAGTGAACATTTTTCACTTTGTAGCACTTAGCTGATGCTTGGTATTACTCCCTTCCCGCTCTAAAATTACTTATATTCTCCATTTATCTCCTCTGTTGTTCTGGAGCGTCCTCTGCGGTTAATTCATAAGTCATCTTTTGGTAGGAAACAAGTAAGCTTCCTGGAAATCAAAACTAAGCCCATTCACGGAAAAAGCTATTCTCCTGCCAAACAGCAGCAGTACGTTGCTCAATAGCTGAAATTTCATCATTTGAAAGAGTCTGAAAAGCTTGAGCGACTCTCACATTTTGTTCTAACAAAGCAACATCTTCTGCTGCAATAATGCAACAATGGACACCGCTTTGAGAGAGAGCATAACCCATAGCTTGATGCATTCCCTCCAGAACACCGGGCTTGAACAGCCGACCGTATGCTGGTACTTTCATCGCAATGATACCAGTATTTTTCTGCTGAGCCACTGGTAGGACTTTAGTAATAAAAGGTTTTGGGTTGTGTTTGTCAGCAGCGTTGATAGGTATAAGAGCGGTGTCAAATGGATAGCGGCGTAGCCCTTCAGCAATGATTGTGGGGTCATGGTGTCCTGTGATGCCGACAAACCGCACTATTTTTTGCTCTTTCGCTTCTTGTACAGCCCTGATTGCACCATGTTTGGTATTTAGGATGGCATCTAGATTCCAATCATAGGAAACGGAGTGAAACTGCCACAAGTCAAGATAATCGGTTTTGAGACGTTTAAGAGATTGCTCTAATTCTCGCCACGCCCCATCTCTGTCTCTAACGTTGCTCTTAGTGGCTAAAAACACTTCTTTTCGATGTGGTCGAAGTACTTTGCCTAGGCGTTCTTCACTCGATCCATAATTAGCAGCGGTATCGAAGTAACGAATCCCTAGCTCAAATGCTCGTTCTATAATCGCTATAGATTTGTCCTCCTGTTCCTTTGGCGGACGAGATAGAGGTGATGCAGATCCTCCCAAACCAAGAATGGGCAATGACACACCTGTGCGTCCCAGCACTCGTTGTGGCATCTTTGCCTCGGGTTGACGAGATGCAGAGGCGGGCTGGTTTTGAGATGTTTGAGCAGTAGAACTGGGATGTTCTGGTGATTCCGTGGTGTTGGTTAATTCTTGACAAGCTGAAGTGCCGACAATTCCCCCAGCAACAGCCATGCTGGTGATCAGAAAATTGCGCCGGGTCGTTTTATTGCCTGTCATGGTAGATCTCCAGTCAACATTACCCAGTGTTCTATCGCAACTGTTAAGAAAAAACCCTACCCGTGGATAGAGATTTTCTTATCGATGCAAGTTGGGGTCCCACACAGCAATGTAAATTTGGTCTTCTGAATTACGTTCTATGCTCCCTTTTAATCCACTAACGTTAAAAGAGTATTGATTCGTTTTACGCTCATAAACTTTTTGTAGCCCTTGCTTAATGTCACTAGAAGCATTACCGCCCAGTATTCCCTGTAATGTACTCTCCATAACCTGTGGTTCGACAGATTGGGCAAAAGAAACTTCTGTTTGACGCAGCACTCCTGTTTTACGGTCAAATAAATAACCAAGGTCAACGCGGTTTGGGTCATGCTGATAAACATAAGCACGAGTTTTCCACAAACCTTTGGAAACCCTACTAGGATTTCCTAACGCTGTTTTGACAGTATCTTCCGAGGTGCCAACGGGAAATGTAGGAATGCTGCGACTGCTAGTATTGGAAGTTGCAGTGTTTTCTTTTTGCTGCTGTGGAGGTGGGGTGGAAGCCTCTGGGGTTGGGGTAGGAGTAGCAGTAGGAGTAGCAGTAGGAGTAGCAGTAGGAGTAGGAGCAGCTGGCTGTTCCGCTTTTTGCGGTGTAGTTTGTTGTTGTGGAATCGATTCTGGCGGTGTCGTTTCTTTTGGCGTGGAAGCAGCTGGGGTTTGGGATTCTACTGGTGGAACTTGTTCTTCTGGTGCTGGTTCAAATATTGATGGCTCTTGTTGTGAGTTAGGAGTAACTGAGGGTGGGGCAGATGTATAAGTTTCTGACTGCTGCTGTTGTGGTGGGTTAGGTGCAGTGACAACTGGAGGTGGTGCAACAATCCTCCTATTTCTGCGTGTCGTGGCTTCGGAAGTAGGAGTTGGGGATGCTGTTGGAGGAGTTGGAATTGTAGCGTTAGATTCTGGAAGCGGTGTAGAGGCGGGCGATATGGTAATTGGAACTTCAGACTCTTGACGGGTTATGTTGGCGATCGCGACTGCCCCAATCAAGCTACCCACAATTAAACTGCCGACAATCCAAGCTGGTTTTTGCCAGTTGGTGCTTGGGGAAGCAGTTGGAATCACAGGAACTCTTTGATTGGAAGCTAACGGTGGTTGGGTGTGCCGGGATGACGATGATGCGCCAGCTGCTGGAGGTGATAGGGGTACTGTCGGTTGATAAGCAGCTGTTGGTTCTGCTGTGGGAAGAGAAGTTGCAGATTTTAAAGCATAAAGCATTTTGCTAGCAGTAGTGTAGCGATCGCTAGCTTGTGGTTTAATTGCCTGATTGAGTACCATCGTCAAATCGTGGGACACTTCAGGGGCGAGGTGATGCCAGATAACTTCACCAGTATGAGGATGCGTTTGTAGTTCATACGGATGTTTGCCAGTGAGCAAATAAATTGCCGTCATGCCCAAGCTGTAGATATCACTGGCATAAACTGGACGTCCAACGGCTTGCTCGCTAGGCATATATCCTGGTGTCCCTATCACCAGCGATTGTGTCGGATATCCTCCAGGACTAACTACTGAACGTATTGTTTCTTTAACAGCGCCGAAATCAATTAAAACTGGCTTGCGATTGGCGGAGCGGATAATAATGTTATCAGGCTTAATATCGCGATGAATAATGCCTTTACTGTGAACATAATCCAAAACGGACAGCAAACTCAATAACATTTCCCTAACACTCGTTTCGCTCAGTATCCCTTGTGCTCTGACTATGTCTCCTAGGGTTTGACCTTGAATCCATTCTTGAACGAGGTAAAATTGCCCTGTCTCAGAAAAGTAGGCAAAGAGTTTAGGAATTTGCTCACTACCTTCGCCCAGAAACTCCAGGGTTGCAGCTTCTCGTTCAAATCGGTTTTGGATAAGTTGGTAGGTTTGCGGACTGTTAGTTACGGGTTTGAGTTGCTTAATTACACAGCGACGGCGAGAAGGCATATGCATATCTTCCGCCAAAAAAGTTTCACCAAATCCACCGGCACCTAGTACCTGGATAACTTGATAGCGATTGTTCAGCAGCTTGGTTGTCATGCTCCGTTATCCCAGCTCTCATTCGGTTAGAATATAACGCAGCCCAATAGGACATTGTACACTTTACAGCAATAAAAGCAGAAAGCCCACTGGCTTTTAGCCGTGGGATGAATGCGTTGCAACTTTAGTTGCAGTCAAGTTTTTCTAGCGAACGAATCCACTCACGAACTAAGTCTGTTTTGGTTCGTTTTGTTTTCTTGGCGTACTTTTCCAAAATCTGCATCTCATCCTTTGGCAGTCTAACGTTTAACCGAACTTCTTCCATGTTGTGAGTAAATTCTACTCACATATGCTATCATTATTCTAGTGGGTAGGGTATTCAACCACTTAAAAAACCCAGAGCCGAAAGGCATCGCACCTTGAAAACTGAAGATAGGGGGTTCTACACAGGAATGCTTGTGTAGGTAAAATCTTCAAGCACCAAGTACCCTTCGGGTTCACCAGTCACCTCTGTCGGGAAACCCTCCTGCAGTGCTGGTTCACCAGAAAACCAAAGTTTTGGTTGAAAACAGTACCGTGGGGCACACGGGATCTGGCTTCTGTAATGGAGCAAAAAGCTTGCGGACAGACCCACCTCTGGCATGATTGGGAAACTAATTATGGTAAGTGGACTGGATGAACCAAGAATCCCATCGGCTTTAGCTGTGGGAGTGTCAAAAATGTATATAAGCACCCTGACGACAATAAAAACCCAATGTATCCCGTTCTGATAACTCTGTTCCTAAAAACTAGCTGACATCCGCGACAACCCATCTGCTGTTATCAGCATCCCACAAAAGCAAAAAGCGCACAGAAGTAGGGACAACTTGTCCGGTTTTCATAAGATATTTTAATTGAGCATATACTGTAGCTGTTTCTGTACTTGCTTCTACTATGCTAACTTGCTCAACTTCTACACTTTGAACTTTTCCTCCCCACCAATCAATGTAAGAAAGATAACCCTTAGGGTGAAAACGTTGATTGTTTTGGTAGCTGGGAGATAGTTGCTCCCAAGCTGTTCTATACTGACCCTGATTAATAGTTAAGTAATAATTTTGCACAGCCTCTACTGGTGAGGGCTGATTGTTTGTTGGCATTGGTGTTGCCAGAGGAAGTGGAGAAGATTGGGTTTCGGTAGGATTAGGAAGGTGAGTGCTGGGAACTGGCGTTAGTTCTGGGAGCACAGGCTCTAGAGTTTCAACAGGTATTGTAGTGGGTTCTGGAAAACTGGGAATTGTTGATGGCTTTTGAGGGGGAGTAGGTGACACAGCAGCCACCTTGGGTTCTGAAGCTAATGGAAAACTAGGAATGGGTGTGTTTTGTACCAGTGGTTGTGCCACCTCTGGTTGAGTTTGTTGTCTGTTAAGGGCAAAACCAATGATCACAGATGCACCGATCAAACCACCTACAATGATGCTGCCAAGAACGAAACCCTTCTGCTCACTGTTTTGTCTACCACTGTGATAAAAAGGTAGAGGAGCTGAGCCTGGGCTGACAGGAATGCTATGTTGAGGTGTTGCAGGAGGCGGTACAGTTAATACTGGTGGACGGTCATAAGGTACGATTGGAGAAGTCGGTGAAATAGGACGAACAATTGGTACTGTGGGAGTCACAGGCGTTGCACCAAGATACAAAGCTTGCAACATCTCTCTAGCGCTGGCAAAGCGATCGCGTGCATGAAACTGAATCGCTTGATCTAATACAGTGGCAAAACTGGGAGTGACATTTAAAGCATATTGTCGCCATACAAGAGTACCCGTAGCTGGATCAGTTGTTAATTGTTGCGGCGTTTTGCCTGTCAGTAAATAAATGGCGGTGAGTCCCAAACTATAGATGTCACTGGCAAACATGGGGCGTCCAACCGATTGTTCGCTAGCCATAAATCCTGGTGTACCAATGACAATTGACTGTGTGGAATTAAGCGAAGGACTTATTAGAGTTCCTACTGTTTCTTTAACTGCGCCAAAGTCAATTAAAACGGGTTTACCATCAGCATGGCGAATGAGGATATTATCTGGCTTAATATCTCGGTGGACAATCCCTTTGCTATGAACATATTCAAGAACTGGTAAGATACTTGTCAAAATTTCTTTGACTGTACTCTCACTCATCAAACCTTGCTCTTGTAACTTTGATGCGAGAGTTTGTCCTTCTACATACTCTTGTACTAAGTAAAATTGACTGCTTTCTGAAAAATCAGAAAAATAAGCATATAATCGCGGAATCTGAGTGCTGCCTTCTCCTAAATCTTCTAAAATTGCTGCTTCTCGCTGAAACCGCTGCTGTACCAACTGGTATATTTGGAGATTATCCTTAATTGGTTTGAGTTGTTTAATGACACAACGACGGAGTGAAGGCATTTGGGTATCTTCTGCTAGAAAAGTCTCTCCAAATCCACCGTTTCCCAAAGTGTGAAGAATTCGATAGCGGTTGTTCAGCAGCTTTTGCATATTTACCGTCTGTCAGGAGAAATACATCCGACAGACATTTTACCGCTCAACAAAATCTAGAAAAATCTAAATTTGTTGTTCCTAGTCGTTGCTAGTACAGCAATAAACGGCAATTCCTTTATTCCTGGAGCAATTAGGAATTACTTTTAAATATTACCAAATTGGTAAACATGCCCAGATAAAGTTCTGCTTACCTATCCGATTTGACAGCGGCTTTATCTTGATTTATAGTACTAGGTTTTGATTTGATTTGCTAAATTTCTCTAGATATTTAATTAAGAATTTCCAAGAAATAAATTATCCAATAACAATGGGGTGGGCAATCCGGAACGCCCAATTTATAGGACGTTCGCCCATCCCACAAGAAAAAGTTGGATATTTTTTAATTTGGAAGTCCCTTAACTCTTTGAAACCCCTATTAAGCCGACAGCACCTGCCGTCGCTGTTCCTGATAATACCAAGTTCGCTGAACGGGTTGATCTATGGGTTGGGCTGGAATAAAAATGATAATTGATGACGATAGCTTAACCTGGTGGTCGGAGTAGGTAAACACTTTAGCTCTGTGAATAATGCCGGGAACTAAGGCACATAGATGACATCAGGCACTGAGAAGTTGAGGGATTAATGCTGCAATCTTCACTGCATCGGATATGGGTTAAGTTAAAGTTGTTGCCTTGGAATCAAGCACTTCGTTACACCGTAGAGATCAGTGTCCCGCTGATTGCTGGAGTTGCTGTCGGACAGATTCGTTATGGTGTGGTTGCCTTGATTGGCAGTGTGTATGTTGGTTTAGTGGCAAATGTTGACGGAAGTTTTCGCGATCGCTTGCTTGCTACGGTTACGGGGGCAATCTTAATCACAGGATGTGCTTACCTCGGTGGACTGTTTGCCAATCTTCCTATTGTTGTAGATCTAGGCGTTTTGCTCCTGGGAGTCGCGGCTGGCTGGTTGCATACCTCTCACAAAGCGATTGAAGTGATGTGTCGATTTGCAGTCGTTGGGTTTCTTTTCGGTGCTTCTCAATTGTCGGCATTTGGAACAAAACTGATTGATCTGGATCATAGAGCGGCAGTTGCATTTTTGGCAGGTGGAATCTGGACGATTCTGGTGGTTGCCATCGAAAACCTGCTGTGTCGAAAACCTCCGATAGTCGAATCCAAACTGTATGAAGGCTGGGTACGCATTCGCGCAAGACAAACAGCAGGTTTACGCTTTGGATTGTGCTACGGTGTTGTAGCGGCGATCGCCTTTACAGGAAGTGGGCTGCTTGGATTACCTCGACCTTTTTGGGTGGCAGTGACAACCCTAATGGTGATGCAACCAGACAGTCGGGCAACCGTGCGACGAACGTTGCAGCGGCTCTTTGGAACTTTAATTGGCGTGTTGGTTGTGGGAGGAATTATTCACTTGACTCAAAATCCTTGGCTGTTAACCGCTTGCAGCATAATGGCAGCTCCCTTCGTTCCGATTGGTTTAGCTCGAAACTACACTGTATGCTGCGTTGCAACCACGGTACTTGTGATGGTGGTGATTGATTTGCTCACACTCACACACGGTGGCGATCTGGTACTGCTGCCTGTAAGGTTTTATGCCACTGCTGTTGGCTGCCTTCTGACTGTAATTAGCACTGCGATCGCTTACCCACAGTTGTGGTGGCGGAACTAACCCTACCGTTGCTAAACTTGCTTAACTATACAATAGGTTATTTTTTAAAATATCTCCGGTCGTAACGGTTTTGATATTCTGAAATATATTCAACATTCCGCCGTTCTAAATCAGATAACACGTTGCGCTGATCAAATTCCATTGGTGAATAAATTGGACGATACCACGGCTGTAAATTAAAGTATTTTTGTAACCCAGGAGTGTTAAAACGGCGACCGTAACGTGCAAAAATTGAATTTCGCATAATATCAAGCTCAAAACCGCTTTTCCCCTCTAAATCTTCATCTGTTACCAATCTTTGAGAAAGCCAAGAGTAATCATTTGCAGATAAAACTGATGGCGTCAATGGGCTAG
Source organism: Scytonema sp. HK-05 (assembly GCF_963872035.1). Classification (NCBI taxonomy): domain Bacteria; kingdom Bacillati; phylum Cyanobacteriota; class Cyanophyceae; order Nostocales; family Scytonemataceae; genus Scytonema; species Scytonema sp. HK-05. The sequence goes on along the minus strand of NZ_CAWMYC010000114.1, from coordinate 123,891 downwards.
GAACAGATTGATGATCTGGAGTTTCTATAGCTTGGGGTGTGACAGATGGTAGCTGAACCGAAGGTGAAACCGTTTTTTGTGCAACTGGTTGAGAAGATTTTGTTAACACTAAACCAATAATTGTTGACGCACCAATCAAACCGCCCGCAGCAATTATACTGCCTATCAGGATTCCTTTGTCCTTACTGTCTTGAGACGAAGGTATCTGGGAAGATTCTCGAGTTATGGAAATGGTGTTTTGAGTTTTTGCGGTGGGTGCTGCAGCAATCCTAGGTCGTTGAGAAGGCGGTTGTGTCGGTAAAATTGTGTTTGCTATCTCCTGCAAAGCTTGCAACATTTCTCTAGCACTGGCAAACCTATCCCGTGGATGGTAAGCAATTGCTTTGTCAATGATAAATATCATCGTTGGGCTAACATTTAAGGCATGAGAACGCCAGATAATTTCTCCAGTGTGTGGATCTGTTTCCAGTTCTTGCGGGTGTTTCCCTGTCAGCAGATAAATGACCGTAATTCCTAAACTATATAAATCACTTACATAAACTGGTCTACCCATTGCTTGCTCGCTGGGCATATAACCTGGCGTTCCAATGATAATTGAGCTAGCGAGACTCCCTTTGGAATTAATCACCGTGCCCATTGTTTCCCGTACAGCACCAAAATCAATCAGTACAGGCTTTCCATCTCGATGACGCAAAATAATGTTATCTGGCTTGACATCACGGTGGACTATGTGGTTTGAGTGTATGTACTCCAGTACGGGTAATAAAGTTAGCAATAGTTCCCGAACTGCACTTTCACTCAAGACTCCCTGCTGTTTGACTTTGGCTGTCAGCGTATCGCCTTCAATATACTCTTGAACTAAATAGAATTGCTCATTTAACTGGAAATAAGCATATAAAGCTGGTATTTGACCACTGCTTCCACCTAATTCTTCTAATATCGCAGCTTCGCGTTGAAACCTCTCTTGCACCAGTTGGTAAATCTCGGGCTTATTGTGAATCGGTTTAAGTTGTTTAATCACACAACGACGAAGCGATGGCATTTGGGTATCTTCTGCTAAGAAAGTTTCACCAAATCCACCACTCCCCAGAGTACGAAGAATTCGATAGCGGTTGTTTAAAAGTAATGTCATAAACTATCGCTGATTTCTGGAATGGGCAAATATTGCTAGGGTAGATTGTGCCCATCCATACAGACTTTAACCTTTTACCCACTTTTTCGCGTTGCTCCCGGTTAATCTGACCTAAAACACCGGATCAACCTTGGCATTGGGTAAAGTCCGAAGTTATACTCCAAAAACTGCGAAAGCTGATGTACGCTGTTTTAGTTTGAAATGCTGTGTAAACGGTGCGATGACACAGAGCGATCGCCCTCGGGCAACCACTTAAACTTTATAAATCCTTAATTTCTTAATTTATAAATTTATTTAATAAACGCTTCGGTGCAACTTTATTTTGTTCCCCCCCTTTCTCAAGGGGGGTTAGGGGGCATCTTCACGTGATGTAAGCCAGATTTTAGATCTCCCAACAGAGTTAAAAAGGAGGCTTAAGAAAAAGTCGCACACGGCGTTTTAATAAAAGTAAAAATACTTTAAGCCATACAGCAACTGCAAGGTTTGTGACCTCGCAATTACAAGCCTCAACTTATGGTACAAAGATTGTTAATTTTGTTCCCGCAACGTGCCTACAGAGCGTGCAATCATAATGAGTTAATTTTAAAATCCCCCTAAGGGATGATTCTTTCCCTACCTATTTCATCCCGGCTTAACAACCAATACAGAACAATTGGCTTCTTCCACCACTTGAGAACTCACGGAACCCTGAACAATTCGCTTCATACCAGTTAAGCCGCGACTACCGATCATAATTAAATTAGCTTTGTAAATATTGGCAAGGCGAATAATTTCTTCTGCTGGATCGCCAGTAACAATTTCTATATCGCTTTCAACTGGCAAGATTGTCTGGTAGGATTGCAATTGTTTTTCAATATGGAAATAAGAAAATGTTGGTGACTCGCTTTGAGGACGGTCTGCTGGTAGTTCCATCTCGGACTCTGATGTAGGAAACACATGGCAGAGAATGACTTTGCTATCTTTTGGCAGCACCAATTCTTGTAAAGCCTGAATGACTCTGTCTGCAAGTTCGGAATCATCCAGAGCAACCAAAATAGTCTTTAGCACCAATGTCGTCTCCACAAGAGTAGACCTTTTAGATACGTAACGGCAGAAGGAGATTAATGGCTACACCAACCTGCCCAATTTCAGGACATAAGTTTGTATAGCCTTAAAGTTTCATTTGTAACCCATAGGCTCAGTTTTGCCAAATGTCTCAGGAAAAAATTAATAATTCAAATTCAAATTTACTCTTCCTTTTGCACTCGGCGTCTGACAGAATCAGCGTGAGAAGGTAAGCCTTCAGCTGTTGCTAGCACATCAATTGCACCCGCCACCTTTTCTAGTGCGGTTTGGGAGTATTGAATGATACTTGAATGTTTCATAAAAGTTTCGACTCCCAAGGCTGAGGCATAGCGAGCAGCACCAGAAGTTGGTAGGGTGTGGTTAGGTCCAGCTAAATAATCTCCTACGGCTTCTGGTGTAGAATACCCTAAGAAAATGGCACCCGCATTCCGAATGAGTGGTAGTAGCTCCCAGGGGTCTTCTACTTCCAACTCTAAATGTTCGGGGGCAAATTCATTTGAGAGTTGGGCTGCTGCTTCCAAGGATTCGACAATCACTATCAAACCATAGTGAGCGATCGCCTTTTCTGTCAGCAAGCGCCTAGGGTGATCTATAAGCTGTCTTTCCACCGCCACTTGTACGTTCTTTGCCAATGCTGTATCCGTGGTCAGCAAAACTGCTGCTGCCATTGGGTCATGTTCGGCTTGCGCCAACAAGTCAGCAGCAACGTGTACGGGATTTGCGGTTTCATCGGCAATAATCAGCACTTCGCTTGGTCCAGCTAAGGAATCAATGCCTACGGTGCCATAGACGAGTTTTTTCGCCAAAGTTACATAAATATTACCTGGACCTGTGATCACATCAACTTTAGGAATCGTTTCTGTACCATAGGCTAAAGCGGCGATCGCCTGTGCGCCTCCGACGCGATAAATTTCTTGCACTCCAGCTTCTTGTGCTGCGACCAGCACGGCTGGGTTAATTGCTTTGTCTGCTCCTGGTGGTGTCACCATCACCACGTGCGGTACACCAGCTACCTTTGCCGGAATTGCATTCATCAATACCGTGCTTGGATAGGCGGCGCGACCACCCGGCACATATAACCCTGCTCGGTCTACTGGTGTATACCGTTTGCCTAAAACGACCTCATCATCGCCAAATTGTACCCAACTTTTGGGAATTCGTTGGCGGTGAAATGTATCAATTTGGCGGCAAGCCAGCCTGATTGCCTGGAGCAATTCCTTTGATACCTGTTGGTATGCTGCATCCAGTTCTGAGCCTGTCACGCGCAGTTCTTCTGGCTTGAGGGTTTGCTTATCGAATTCGGCTGTGTAATGCAGTACAGCTTTATCGCCTTGGCGCTTCACTGTCTGCAACACTTCCCGCACTGTTGCTTCTTTGTGGAGCACCTGTTCATCATGGGTGCGATCGCAGATCCGTTGTAGTTCTGCTCTAACGTCTGCCTGCTGAGTAATGATTCGCAGCATGGAGTAAGGACAATGCCAACTTGAGAAAATTCCTGCCTTGAGAATGAGTTTTGCTCCTTCCCCAAAGGGGTGCAAAGCTAACCCTAACTCTCTTCTCTAGCTTAACCTGGATTTTTTTGATACTTCCACGGTTTTCAGCACATGGTTTGTGTCAAAGGCAACTAAATTGCGAGATTTTGACTTACCTTTTGGCTCTCCCTGGTAGCAGGAGACCCAAACTGGCTATCACCAGAAAACAGGCGTGCTACTTCCCGATATCCTCTCGCTCCAGAACCCAAACTTTCCTGGAGGTCAGCTGTATGTTTTTTCATCTAGTCCCCCTTTTGAGTCTGGGTCGGATATAAGTATAATTTTTGCCTATTTTTTTACTTTACTTACTAACATATATACAGAAGCGATGTGGCTATTTGCTAGATTTTAACTCTTGAGCTTCACCTGTTTGCACAACTGTTGTCTATAGCAATACATTCCTCTTTTGGAAAGAACTACATCACCAGTGTTCAGTGATCAGTTATCTAATTATTCCCTTAACTAAAAGTTAAGAAATTTCAATAAGTATTTTTCATTGATAACTGATTTCGTGAAGAACTTATAGGATAGTATTTTATCTTAGCATATTTTTAGAGGTTATAACAAGGTTAAGCAACCTAGTTTCTCAGAATCCCATTAACACGACATACGAAACTTTGGATACATGATTGCTGGTTGTAGCGCACTGCACTTACGGGCGGTGGCACGTATGCGCAGGCAGACATTCTCGGCACGCAGCGTGTCTCAAAGGGGCCCAGTGCCTGCCTGGGGTGCGATGGCACAAAGTGCGCGCAGTCATGCGATCGCGCATTTCAAACAAGACTTTATACCCTCCAAGGGTGCGGCTATACAAACAAAGCCATCGTGCGTGGGCTTCAAGCTTCTTACCTGTAGGGTTGGGTAAAAACGAGCGAAAAATCTGCCGAGCCAGAGGAAAAATCGCCCTCCTGTAGGGTTGGGTCAAAACGAGCGAAAAATCTGCCGAGCCAGAGGAAAAATCGCCCTAGGAAAGATTGTGATTTTTGTATACCAGTACTTTCGGGGCATCTTACGTCAAGGTCGTGGACTTCTTACCAGTTAACTGGTAATGAGGCACCGCAGTTTTTCAGTACGCGCGATGAAACGGTATTTTTGCAAAAACGGAATGCTCCCTACCATCTATCTATGTTAACTGGCTTTGATGGCTCCACCTTTTTGACTCCTACACTGGGAAACGTTTTTACTCTAGGTCTAAGTGCAACTTGGTGTCAGTCTGCCAATCAATAAAACCGTCTTCCTTAACGGAAGAATTACTGCATTAAAAGCGATGCTATCATTTTCATCCATGAGCTATTTTCAAATAAGTTTTTGAAACTTTTGTAGGTCAATTAGCATCGTTCTCGACCATGGTGATTTCTACAGCAATTATTCTTCTAATAGTCATACTATTTGCGTTGATAGCTCGGTGATTAAGTCACTCGTATGAATTTTAATTTTATTTATCGAGATGATAATACACACATAAGAGAGTTGCTTTATTGAAGAAGAAGTCAACCGTGAGTAAGGAAACTATAGTATGCGATACATCCATAAAAAGAAACGAAAAAAATTAAAGTTTTCTAACCAATTCTTTATATTTTCAGTAGTTATAGTCGTATTTATTATGGGTATCGTGGCGATGCCTGCACGTAGCCAGGTAAATGTGGTCGATGCTGAAATGACAATGGAATTACCACTTTCAACCCGTGGCGCAAAAATTCTCGATGCCAAAGGTCAGCAAGTTTTACTTAGAGGCGTGAACTGGTTTGGTATCGAAACAGAAACGCACGTACCTCACGGCTTGTGGAAGCGAGATTATAAAGAGATACTGGGGCAGATTAAGAGCTTGGGATACAACCTGATTCGCTTGCCTTATTCTCTGGAAGCACTACGTTCGCCTAATGTTAACGGTATTGACTTCAGTATTGGTAGTAACAAAGAACTTGAGGGGAAAACCCCAATACAAGTCATGGACTTAATCATTCAGGAAGCACAACGTCAGGGGTTACTCGTTCTACTCGATAACCACCGTTTAAGCGATCGCCGCATTTCTGAATTGTGGTATGAAGACGGCTTCACAGAAGCAGACTGGATTGATAGCTGGAAAATGTTAGCCTATAGGTACAAGAATCAAACGAACGTTATTGGTGCAGATCTAAAAAATGAACCCCACGGAAAAGCGGGCTGGGGTACTAACGATTTAGCCACAGACTGGCGACTAGCAGCAGAACGGGCTGGTAATGCTATTCTTGATGTTAATCCTAACTGGCTAATTGTTGTGGAAGGGGTAGAAAAGAACGTTCCTACACAAAAGCTACCCAAGCATTGGCAGGGTGGCAATTTAGAAGGAGTAAAGCGCTACCCAATACGTTTATCTCGTCGCAACAAGCTTGTCTATTCACCTCACGAGTATGGTCCTAGAGTTGCGGATCAGCCTTGGTTTTGGGAGCGAAAATTTCCCAAAAATCTTATTGCTCGCTGGCAAATAGGATTTCACTATATTTCTAGTCAAAATATTGCGCCCATTTTTATTGGTGAGTTTGGTGGACGGGAAGTAGATACAAATTCTAAAGAAGGAATTTGGCAAAACGAATTTGTCAAATATATCAAACAGAAAAAATTGAGCTTTGCCTACTGGAGCTGGAATCCTAACAGTGCTGATACAGGTGGTATCTTATTAGATGATTGGCTAAGTATTGATATTCCTAAGCAGCAACTACTATCGCAACTGCTGCCAGTAAATTTTTCTCAAGTAGCACCCGTGCAAACGAGTGGAGGAGTAGGGCAAGTAGGGGAAGTCAGGGGAGAAATCAATTCAAAATTCAAAATTCAAAATTCAAAATTAGGAGTCTCTTCCTCATCTCCCTCACTCCCTCACTCCCTCACTCCCTCATCCCCCTTATCTCCCTCACTCCCTCACTCCCTCACTCCCTCATCTTCCCCATCTCCCTCATCTCCCTCATCTGGTTCCCGTATCTCTTCCTCTTCTTCCCAACTGACAGTCACTTCTGATATTTATACAAATTGGCAAACGGGATTTTGTGTCAGCTTCAAAATTATGAATCAGAGCAATGCTAAGGTTAACGATTGGCTGATGACATTTAGTATGAAACAAGCTGCTATTAATAACTCTTGGAACGGTAACTTTAAACCACAGGGGGGGACGCAGTATGTTGTCACGCCTCTAGACTGGGGAAGAGTGGTTGAGCCAAATCAAGTACGCGACTTTGGTTTTTGTGCCAATAAACTTGGTTCAGACTACCAGCCCACCCAAGTAAGAGTCAACAGTCAAAGGTGAAAACAGTGAAGTACCTCACCGCATGGCGGACTCTTGAATTCCGCGAAATCAGTTAAAGTTTTTCAACGTCCTCTTAAGGTACATACCTCTGAAACTAAGGAACGTGACGCACCACGTTCCTTAGCGCCTCGAAACTGGGTAATGGCAACCTCAACCTATTACTGTTGCAGATGCTGTCGAAGTTAGCTTAACCTGATCACCAACTACAGAAGTGTTATTTAACTACTGACATACCTTAGGTGTGCGTGTTATCACTCACAATCGGCGAATAATAATCTTAAATAAGGTTATTAATGACGTAGGGATATAAGGCAGCAATGCTGAAACTGGCTGGTTATCAAATTATTGGGCAAATTTATGCAAGCGGTAAAACTTTGGTATACCGAGGAATAAGAGAACAAGACCAAAAACCAGTTGTCATTAAAGTCCTACGGCGTAAGTATCCTAGCTTTCAAGAACTGTCACAACTGCGCAATCAATATACGATTGCCAAAAACCTCGAATTACAAAGCATCATCACACCTTATAGTCTGGAACCCTACCAAAACAGCTATGCCTTAGTTATGGAAGATTTTGCTGGGATCTCTCTCAAGGATTACATGAATCATATAGAGTCGCCAAAATGCCTGCCTCTACAACAATTTCTCCACATCGCTATTCAAATCACCTCTACCTTACATGAGTTGTATCGTAACCGTGTCATTCACAAACACATCAAACCTGCGAACATCCTAATTAATCCCACAACTCTTGAAATCAAACTTATTGACTTCGGTATTGCCTCTCTTGTGCCGAAAGAAATTCAAATTCTTACCAATCCGAACGTTTTAGAAGGCACACTGGCTTACATTTCTCCTGAACAAACAGGAAGGATGAACCGAGGTATCGACTACCGCACTGACTTTTATTCTCTTGGTGTCACATTCTTTGAACTTCTCACCGGACAGTTGCCCTTCACCACAACTGACCCAATGGAGTTAGTTTACTGCCATATTGCCAAACAACCACCAAATGCAAGCAGTATGAATCCCAGCCTTCCCTCAGTTGTGTCTGACATCATCAACTTACTCATGGCAAAAAACCCTGAAGACCGTTATCAGAGTGCCCAAGGAATAAAGTATGACTTAGAAGTGTGCCTGCAACAGTGGCAAGAAACAGGAAAAATTCTACCCTTTGAGTTAAAAAAACAGGATATTTCCCACCGTTTCTTAATTTCTCAAAAACTTTATGGTCGCAAATATGAAGTTGAAACCCTACTTGCTGCTTTTAAGCAAGTGACAAGCAGCGGGACAACTGAAATGATACTAGTATCTGGTGTGCCTGGTGTGGGCAAGACAGCAGTGGTCAACGAAGTCCACAAAGCGATGGCACAAAGTGCCCGCTCCGCGATTGGCTTTGCCACTGCCCCTTGGGCAATCGCGCGACAGCGTAGTTACTTTATCCAAGGAAAATTTGACCAGTTGCAACGCGACATTCCCTTATCAGGATTCATCCAAGCTTTTGAGGACTTAATCGGGCAACTGCTCAGTGAAACTGATGCCCAAATTCAACAGTGGAAAGCCAAGATTTTATCAGCATTAGGTGAACAAGCTCAAGTCATTATTGATGTTATTCCCAAACTTGAACTTATTATTGGCAAACAACCAAACGTTGCTGAACTCTCTGGCACCGCTGCCCAAAATCGTTTCAATTTTTTATTCAAAAGATTTCTCAAAGTATTCACAGCTGTTGAGCATCCCTTGGTTATCTTTCTGGATGACTTGCAATGGGCAGATGCAGCTTCTTTAAATTTTATTCAATTATTAATGAGTCAAAACAATGTTAGCATCAAAAATCTTACATTGTCTTCTCACCATTTAGCAGAAACGAAGAGCGATAGCGGAAATCAGGGTGGGTTACTACTTATTGGTGCTTATCGGAATAATGAAGTTTCAAGAACACATTCGCTATCTCTGGTTCTAAATGAAATTGAAAAAACAAAAGTAATCATAAATACTATTAGCATAGAAGCTTTAAACCAAGCTGATTCAAACCGTCTCATTGCTGATACCCTCCGTTGCCCAGAAGCGGTTGCTATTCCTCTTAACCAAATGGTATTTGCTAAAACCAAAGGCAACCCCTTTTTTACTCGTGAGTTCCTTAAATATTTACATGAAGAAGGACTCATTCAATTTAACTTTGATGTTGGTCATTGGCAGTGTGACATTGCTAAGGTAAAGGCATTAGCTTTAACAGATGATGTAGTAGACTTAATGGCAATTCAAATAGAGAAATTGCCAAAACATACTCAAGAAGCATTAAAACTTGCTGCCTGTATTGGTAACTCTTTTGATTTAAAGAATCTAAGTATTGTGCATCAAAACTCTGTGGTAGATACAGCAGCTAACTTATGGACTGCGTTAGTTGAAGGGCTAGTTTTACAAGAAATTGACAATGAAAAATTATTTATAAATATCTCTAGTAAAGAACCTAAAAAAATACCAAATTTTAATTCAACATTACCCCAATACAAATTTGTACATGACCGAGTACAACAAGCCGCTTATTCTCTGATACCTGAATCACAAAAACAGTCAATTCACCTAAAAATTGGAAAACTGCTGTTAAGTCATACTCCAGTTGAAGAACGGGAAGAAAAGATTTTTGATTTGGTTAATCAGTTCAACATGGCAGTGGAATTAATCACTGATCAAAGTGAGTGCGATGAACTAGCAACGATGAATTTGATTGCTGGACGTAGAGCTTTGGCATCAACAGCTTATGCAACGGCAGCTAAATATTTAACAACTGGCATTCAATTTCTCTCTAGTGATAGTTGGGAGACGAACTATAACCTAACGTTAGCTTTGTATGAAAAAGCAGCAGAGGCGGCGTACCTAGTTGGCGACTTTGAGCAGACAGAGAAATTAGCAGAGGTGGTGTTGGCAAGTGCAAAAACACTGCTGGAAAAAGTAAAAGTTTATGAAGTCAAAATTCAAGCTTATGGGGCGCACAACAAAGCACTAGAAGCGGTCAATACAGCACTAAGCCTTTTGAAGCAACTGGGTTTAGATTTTCCTAAAAATCTCAGTCAGTCGTATATTCAAAGTGAACTGGAGAAAACAGCTTCAAATCTGACTAGTAAGCAAATTCAAAATTTAATTAACCTGCCAGAGATGACGGAAGAGCAATCGCTAGCAGCTATGCGTATCCTATCTAGCGCAATTGTTTTCGCCTATCAAGCTGTTCCTGAACTATATTTGCTGTTTGTACTTAAACAAATCGATTTATCGCTAAAAGGTGGAAATGCTCCCTTATCTGCCTTTGGATACGTTAGTTATGGAGTAATGCTGTGCGGGTTAATAGGAGACATCGAGTCTGGATATCAATTTGGCAAACTGGCGGAAAATCTTTTGTCTAGGTTTGAGACGAAAGAAGTCTCTGTGAAGGTTCTAGAGACATTTAATCAACTTGTGAGACCTTGGAAGGAGCATATCAAGGAAACATTAAAGCCTCTCGTAGAAGTTTACTCTGTTGGTCTGGAAACGGGAGATTTAGAATTTGCAGCGTACGCTCTTTATGCTTACTCCTATACTGCATATTTTATGGGTGAAGAACTTACAAAGCTCAAACAAGAGATGGCGAACAACTGCAATGCCATACAGCAAATTAAGCAGGAAAGGGTTTTTCATTGGAATGAGATCTATCGGCAAATGGTTTTAAACTTGCTAGGGGTTGTGGAAAATCCCTATCATTTAAGCGATGAATCCTATGACGAGGAGAAAATGCTGGGGATTCACCTTGAAGCTAATGATAGAATTGGGCTTTTGTCTTTATATTTTAGCAAGTTACATTTGTGTTACCTATTTCAGGCATTCCCTCAAGCAGTTGAAAACGCAATCCTGGGAGAAAAGTATTTAGAAGGAGGGATAGGACAGCTAGTGACTCCAATGTTCCATTTTTACGATTCACTAGCAAGGTTGGCGCTGTATTTTGAGGAAGATCAGCCAGAGCAAGAACACATTCTGTATAAGGTACAAGCCAATCAGGAAAAGATGCAGAAATGGGCGCATTACGCCCCGATGAATTTTTTGCACAAATATTATTTGGTAGAGGCAGAGCGACATCGAGTTGTGGGTAACAATGTAGAGGCAATGGAATTGTACGATCGCGCCATTACCCTAGCCAAAGAACACGAGTACATCAATGAAGAAGCTCTTGCTAACGAACTTGCTGCTAAGTTTTATCTAGAATGGGGCAAACCGAAGATTGCTCAAACCTACCTTACTGATGCCTACAACGGCTACGTTCACTGGGGAGCATCAGCCAAAGTTGAGGACTTGGAAAAACGCTATCCTCAATTACTTGCCCCTATTGTCGAGCGAGAACAAGCTACCCCTCATCCCAGTGAGAATAGCACCCCTGACAATAGCGCATCTTCATCTATTAATAGCACCAACGAAACTGTCATTGGCTGTAGTACGAGCATTTCAGAATCTCTAGATTTGGCATCTGCAATCAAAGCCTCTCAAGCACTATCTGGGGAAATTCAGCTTGAGCAACTGCTTTCCACCTTAATGCAAGTTGTGATGGAAAACGCCGGAGCCTCTAAGTGCGCTCTGATTTTGACGCTAGACGAGAATTTACACCTAGCTGTTACCGCCGCTAGTTCCGGTTTATATAGTACGCCCACTTGCACAGCGTTGGCATCAATTCCCCTAGAGTCAAGCGAAGATGTTCCGATAACTTTGATTAACTACATCAAGCGCACGCAGGAAATCTTAGTAATCGATGATCTAAAGGATAAACCCGTTCTAGCAGCCGATAGTTACATTGTTCGTCAGCAACCCAAGAGCCTGTTGTGTATCCCAATTCTCAATCAAGGCAAATTGCTCGGCATTCTTTACCTAGAAAATAATCTCACGACGGCAGCATTTACACGCGATCGCATAGAACTCCTCAAACTCATTACCACCCAAGCGGCAATTTCTCTAGAAAATGCAATGCTTTACCAAAATTTAGCACAGGCAAATGAACGCTTGGAAGAATACAGCCGTACTCTAGAGGCAAAAGTTGACCAAAGAACGCAGGAACTCAAGGAAAAAAATCAACGTTTGAAGCAAGCCCTAGAAGAATTGCAAAACACCCAAATCCAATTAATTCAAAGTGAAAAAATGTCGAGTTTGGGGCAAATGGTAGCGGGAATTGCTCATGAAATCAATAACCCTATTAACTTTATTCATGGCAATGCCATTCATGCTTATCAATATGTAAACGACTTGCTAGATTTGGTCGCTGTTTATCAGCAGGAATACCCCAATCCCTCTCCTCAAGTGCAGGAAAAAGCTTTTGAAATTGACTTGGATTTCCTGCTAATAGACCTGCCAAAGCTTTTGGATTCCATGAACGTCGGAACCACGCGTGTTCGGAATATTATTCTGGGCTTACGCAACTTCTCTCATTTTGAACAAGCTGAAATGAAGCCTGTAGATATTCATGAGGGAATCGAGAATACCTTGATGATTTTGCAGCATCGACTCAAAAGCAAGGACAAGTGCTTTGAGATTGAAATCATCAAAGAATACGGAAAATTGCCTAAAATTACTTGTTATGCTGGTCAAATGAATCAGGTGTTCATGAATATCCTAAGTAATGCAATTGATGCACTCCAAGAGTCATTTATTAATAGTCATACCCTGCCGAAAGCCGCCCAAAAAGCGTCTACGTCATTTATAGAAAATAAAGGACAAAGGAAGGACAAAGCACATATTCGCATTCGCACTGAACTAGCAGACTCCAATACAGTGAGGATTCGGATTGCTGATAACGGTTCTGGGATGACTCAGGAAGTGCGGCAAAAAATCTTTGACCCATTTTTTACCACTAAGCCGATAGGAAGTGGTACGGGGTTGGGGTTATCTATTAGCTATCAAATTGTGGTGGACAAACACAAGGGACAGTTGATTTGTGATTCTACTCCAGCAAAGGGGACTGAGTTTATTATTGAAATACCGATGCAACAGCAATCAGGTTAGTAAACCCTGTAATAGAAAGCGTTACCTATCGCAAAGCACACCCAACAACTAGCTTACTGGTATTATAGATAGCTGCCTATTAAGCTGATTACGCAAGAATTCTAGCAATGGCTTAATATGCACATCCTCCTTCCATTCCGCTGCTAGATCCTCGATGATATGGTGCTCGCAAATTAGCCTATCGCCACAAAAGCGACGAATAATCGGATGGATGAAGGCACTATGTGAGGCGTTGTCAGCGTTATCTCGGTGGATGCGCTCAATTGCGAAAGGATCAGGCATTTTGTCAGCATCGTACCCAAACTCTAACGTCACTATGTAGTAGTGAGTATGCTCACCTAACTCACTGTCATGTACATAGTCCGTTGGTAATTCCTGATAGTAGCGAGCCTGTTTGCCCTCATTTGAAATGACAATCAGATCGCACAGAAAACCTGTTTGCTGCCATAACCCTGAGCTTTGATTCACCCGTTTAAGAATTACCTCCGTTAAATTAGAAGGAGTGGGAGCTATTAACTGATAGGGTAACTCCTGATTGTAGTACTTACACTTTAAGATATGGTGCAGTGCCTGAATATTGTAACGAAAGCCGTGGATGAAGCCAGATTGCTTCTTCTTATAATCCCGAACATGCATTAGTACCCCGACAAAATACAAGCCCTTGACGTTAGTTGATTCCCATTCACTAGTTTGAGCTGGAAAGCGGTTGTTGATAGCTAGCTCAGGTTTACATGATTCGTCAAAGATAGAATTGTCAAAGCGGAATCCAGTACATACGATTACGCGGTCATAAACCAGGTCTTCTTGTTCTTCATAGGCGTGCGTGTAGGAAAAAGATACCAGATATTTACCGTCTTGACGCTCTATTTTGTTAATGGTTGTATCCAAAACTCCGTTCTGTGACTTTAGCTGGTAAGTATCGAGAAAATTATTATTAACTGCTCGCAGATTTCCTACATACTTAGTCTTCCATGCCATAGATATAGGAGTTGGACTGGCTATGTGGAGCAGTGCTGCTGTCCCAATTAAATTATCAGCGGTTTCAAACCCTGAATTACCTTTGCCGATAATCAACACCCTTTGATTGGTAAAGTCTTCTGGATCTATAGATACATCTGTGTAATTTTCTGCTAATTCGATTCCGGGAATTGGTGGGATATAGGGTTTGGAAAAACCCGTAGCAATGATGAGACGTGCTGTGGAGTAAACATTGTCATTGCTATCTATTACCATGAATTTGTCTTTTTTGGCAATTCTGACAACTTTGCAATTATATTTAACTTTTAAATGAAACTGGTCAGCAAAATCGTTGAGATATCTAACTAGGTCTTCTGAATGTGGGAAATACTCTCTGCTGTAATTCTTAAACCGCATTTCTTCACTATCACTTAGCAGAGAGTTCCAATCCCATCTAAGGTTGATTTCTGGGTCATCGTAACCTGTATAAACTTTGTTAATTGAAATTAATCTCTTATGTCGAGGAAATTTCTTGAAGAAAGTTCCAGGAGTATCGCCTGCTTCTAATATCAGGTAACTACGATTGGCTTTTTCCAGAAAATAGCCAAGCTGAAGTCCTGCTGGACCAGCACCAATAATCAAGTATTCAAATTCTGGCGTTAGGTTCATTTTTTCACTTCTCGAACATCAATCAATTGAACTAGATATTGTCAATCTGCCAGAGATAACAAAGTATCTAGAAGCAAGTGATTTAGCACTTCTACAATTCCAGGAACACAAAAATCTACAGTAATTTTCTTTATGAGGCTTTCAACGGTTGAACGATAGGATGCTTTTCTGCATACGCCCTCATCTCATTCGTGGCTTCCGTGAAAACTTCAAATACTTTCTCAACCACCTCAAAAGCTTTAGCTCTTTGCTCGTGCGTCAGTTGTATGCTTTCAAGCAATTTTTCTATATCATCAGTTCCTGTAGTATGACCAGTTTCCACACAAAAATGGTCCTCTCCAAAATAGCGGTACTTTTGCCTAGTAATTTGTTCGAGTTCCTGCGCTACTTGTGCAGTCACAGCTAACGCAACATTTCCTGTTGCCTCTATCGCCTCAATTGCTGCTACTACTACAATAGGTTCTGAGCGGAACGTATATAGTGCAATTTGATGGCACACTTGGCGTGTTTTATAAGTTTCTTCACCCCAATAAAACCTCATAGCATCACTGAACTTCATTAAATGGTTCAACCCTAGTTTCTCTAGGTCTTCTAGAAACCACACCCAGTGATGGTCATCTTCATAAGTATGTCTGTTAATTAGTTTCTGAATCGGTTCATCAGTTGGCTCTTTTCGGAAGTCAAATCTATTCAGCTGTCCAAAACCGATTGCAAAAGGAGCGACACAGGGTGCCCAAGCTAGCCTTTGCCTTGGGTCTATACTTTTATCTTGCATAAATTTGAAGAATGGCAACTGGGCAAATTCTTGCTTTCTTTTTTCAATCAACGCAAGGACTTCTTTCATTTTCGGGAACCCACACTTAATAATTGAATTTGTGGACAAAATTGGCTGTTACACCACTGTTAAAAAACTGAGACAATCAAACCAACTTATGTAGTTTTGAAATCAACTACATAGTGTTGACATAAGATTTTATGCCTGTCTTTGTAGTGTAGAAAACAATTTTTATTTTTTCAGAGTTTATTATTAGTGATGATTATTGCCTCTTGTAATAAAAAAACGTATCCGTAAATATTTGGATTTATAAATATTGACTAAAAGAAAAAAGACATAGTTACTTTAACTACTAAACAATGCACAGAGAGTAGGACACCTTTTAGCCCGTTTATTGGGGATATCTTAGTAATTGACAGTATAAAACAGAGGAACAGCTTATTACTTTGATGTACTCAGCCTTACATCAAATTTCCAAGGTTTTATATACCAATGATAGTAATGAAAGATATAGCTGTTAAGTTTTGATTAATTTATTGTAAAAAAAATGTTAAATTTCTTCATATATTGAAGTATTCTCTAAAACCATAACTTTTCAGTATGTTTACTGAAAAGTTATGGTTTCCTGACAATTGTTACGTCATAGAATATCTTCCTTGCCTCGTTTGGGACAAATCACCCACTACCTAACCGCATTTTCCCTTGCAAAGGAAATGCAAGTTTTGGCACAAATCTTAGGTAAAAAATAAAATAGTTAAAAAATACTGAAATATGTATTTAATCACAGATGACTTTATAAAAGATGAAGAGTAAAAGTCTGATGCTGATAGCGAATTCCACCCAACTATGCTCTTTATCAGGAAAAACTAGAGCTTTTCAAGGTTTTCAACAAATTATCCAAGGTATAAAAAAACCTCACCCCGCTTAAGGTATCCCTCTCCTGTATTCGGGAGAGGGGTAGGGGGTGAGGGAACTGATTATAGGTAATTTAGCGGACTAGATATTACTCATCGTCTTCGTCGTAATCGTCATCTTCCTCGTATTCGTCTTCTACGAGGTCATCGATGTCACTGTCACCAGCAGAAGGAAGAATAAAATCATCCTCATCCAAAATCGACTTATCTGAACTACGTCTGGTACCAAATCCATCCGCCCCAAGCGTCGGAGTATCTAATTGGTAACTCCGGGCTGTGCGGTCATCCAGCACCATATCGAGTGGATCGTCAACTTCATCCAAGACACTGCTTGTGACATCAACAGCATAGTCATCGATGGGACCAGTTTCTTCATAAGCATTAAACCCAGTGCCGGCGGGAATCAGTCGTCCGATAATGACGTTTTCCTTCAAGCCGCGCAACCAGTCGGATTTACCTTCAATTGCAGCCTCAGTCAAGACGCGCGTTGTTTCTTGGAAGGATGCAGCGGAAATAAAGCTATCGGTGTTCAACGATGCTTTGGTAATACCCAACAGGACTGGGGTGTACTGCGCCCGGGCACCACCAGTGATTGCCATTGCTTCATTAACTTGCTCGACTTGGCGCAACTCTACCAATTCTCCAGGGAGCATGGTGGTGTCACCACCATCATCTATCCGGACTTTATTGGTCATCTGACGGACAATCACTTCGATGTGTTTATCAGCAATATCAATACCTTGGGACTGATACACCGATTGCACTTCGTTCACCAAGAACGTCTGCACCTTCTGCAAGGCATGGCTAGCACAGGCATAAACTCCTTCTTCAGAACCTAGGTTGAAGAAGATTTCCAGAATTTCATGGGGATTAGAAGGACCATCAGTTAATGTTTGTCCTGCTGTGATTTGCGCTCCATCTGGGACTATCAAGTTTTGTCCTGGTCCGAGGGGATAATCTGTGACTACGCCATTGGACTCGATGACTTTGAGTGCGATCGCTTCATCCCCATCGCCGTAAACAACCTTGACTTCTCCTGAACGACGTGCTAAAATACACGCTTCTTTTGGCTTACGAGCCTCAAGGAGTTCCTCAATCCTGGGCAAACCTTGAATGATGTCTCCAGTTTTGGCGCGTTCAAATACTAGCAACACCAAGTTATCACCACGCTGTACCAAATCGCCATCGTCTACCTGCAACACAGCGCCTGCACTGACGCGATAGGGACGACCGACACGGAGTGTGACAGAGTAGTTCACAGTAGCGAGTGCTGATTCCTCAGTAGGCGGAACTTCTCCTTGTGCCTTCTCCACTTTTCCTTCGCCTTTCTGGACTGCCACAACTTGCCCAGATTCCTCGGCAAAGACTCCAGGGGCAATTTCGACACCTTCTACTATCAAGTTACCAACTTTGACCTTGGGTGGAGCGCTTAGATTCATCTTAACGACGTCATTATGACGCAATACTAAGCAGCGGCGAACTGCCTCAGTTCCTTTTTGCACGCCCCGCACGATACCCCCTTCTTTACATAAGATTTGGGTACGTGCGATTACGGCACCTGGGGCAATTGTTTGTCCATCCTCTACTTCCAGGCTTGTTTGGGTACTGCCTTGGGTGGCGTCTGCGGCTATATCCCGACGCAGCACTAACGATTCCAAAATGACCAGTTGCAAGCGCTGAACTTCTGGATCATTGTCATCGGGTACCAATTCAATATCCGCTGCCAAGGGGGAAGCATTGTGGTCTTGTTCGCCTTCCTGCTCAATTTCCAACACCAGTTGGGTTCGCAGCAGTTCCACACCTTCGACGGTCTTAACGCGTTCTGAGTCTTTGTAAGGCAGACGCTGCACTGCCCGCAGTTGAATAGAACGACCTGTTTGTTGACTAACTGATGTGGTTGATGGCACATCAGGATTGTTAGGTACAGCAAACTCAACGACCGGACGGGTCAACAGTGCTGGACCTTCTGGTGATTCCACATACTCGATGTAGCGCAACTCTGTCATGACTTGCCCTAACAATTCCTCACCTGGTTGAACAAAGGTGCCATCTTTGCCCATCACTGCTTCTGGATCGTCCACCATCAGCAGATCTCCAGGCTTAATCACCACTTCCCGCAGGATGTCGTTTTTCTGGGTGACTTCTATGACGCCGCTGTTTTGGCAGAAGATATCCTTGACGACTTCAGTGCCAGCTTCGACAAACTGACCGTCTTCTACCATCAGCAGGGAGATATCTTTATTCACTTCGTGGGTTTCTTCAGGAATCCACAGCAGGGTACCTCCCTGTACCACCTCGTAACCCTGCTTTGCCTTACCTTTTTTCTGGACTTCGACAGCAGCGTATTTCAGCAATCCACCAGTGGTTGTGCGATACCGGTCATCAATCAACTCAGCTACCACTTGACCATTTTGCACTTTTGTGCCTGGGGTTGCTCTGAGGTTGAAGACTTGGTTATTTCCAGTGGTGACTAAGTAGTTGTTGCGACCTTGAGCAGTTTGCGCTGTCACTGTTGCTTGGTCTAAGACCACAGAAGCAGTGATAATCTCAATTTCCCGCGTCCCTTTGCCTGGGGTCGCTTCGGGTAAGCGGACAACACCGCCGTGCAAAGTCGTTAACTTGGTTTCTGCTAAAACACCGTTGGCGTCTATAGTGTCACCATTGTTGACCACCAATTCTGCTCCTGGGGGTAAGTTATAAACTTCCCCTGACAGAATCCAAATCAATCCACCCCGGGCTGCTGTTGTCGTGGTGTTACCTTGACGGTCGGTTTTTTGTTCTGGCACGACATCGGCAAACCTGACTTCTCCTGCCAAGTCAGAGGCGACATCTTTAACCGCTTTTTCTGTATTGACACGAGTTGTTCGTCCACCAATAGCAACCTCAGCCACTAGCTGACCTGTCTTAATCTTTTGCCCATCGACAACGTATAGTGTTGAACCTTGGGTAACAGGAATTTCTTGAGTCGTTGGATCAGCGTTATCTGTTGCGATTTCTAAAGTAATGCTGCCATTGGCTTCTACATACAAGGCGTCTTCCCCGTGGCGGGTGCGGTAAGCCCTTGTCCGCAATTTACGTGGCAAACGAACGGTACCATCGGATTCGGCGCGTACTTGTCTTGCGACTTCACCAGAAAAGACACCACCTGTGTGGAACGTACGCATCGTCAGCTGGGTACCTGGTTCACCGATACTTTGTGCTGCAATGATCCCCACAGCTTCGCCCAAATCGACCATCTTGGCGTGTGCCAAACTCCAGCCATAGCAGTGTTGGCAGACAGATCGTGCGGCTTCACAAGTTAGCGGCGATCG
The DNA here is from genome assembly GCF_963872035.1 of Scytonema sp. HK-05. Taxonomy (NCBI): domain Bacteria; kingdom Bacillati; phylum Cyanobacteriota; class Cyanophyceae; order Nostocales; family Scytonemataceae; genus Scytonema; species Scytonema sp. HK-05. Next base: position 104,245 of record NZ_CAWMYC010000114.1, on the reverse strand, counting down.
CACGACAACTTCTTGGACTCCCGACTTTTCAATCTCCTTTGCCAGGTCATCGGAAACAGGGGTATTACGTACTGCTATAACTTCTCCTGTCTTTGGATGCACGACATCCTCTGCGATCGCTCGTCCCAGCAACCTTGTGCCCAGCTTAATCAAGGTTTTCTCACCTTCTGTCATTGCCTGCAGGGGAATTCCTCTGGTGGTACCGCAGTCAAATTCGCGAATAATCACATCCTGCGATACGTCCACCAAACGGCGGGTGAGATAACCAGAGTCAGCCGTCCGCAAGGCTGTGTCTACTAGACCTTTTCTCGCACCGTAAGACGAAATAATGTATTCTGTTACGGTGAGTCCTTCGCGGAAGTTTGTTTTGATCGGCTGGTCAATAATTTCCCCTTGGGGATCTGCCATCAGTCCTCGCATTCCGACCAATTGGCGCACCTGGGAGATGTTACCCCTTGCCCCAGAGAATGCCATCATGTACACGGAGTTGAGGGGGTTAGTCTTCTTGAAGTGGTTAACTACTTCGTCTTTCAGGGCTTCAGAAGTTCCGTTCCAAGTATCAATCACTTTTTGGAATCGCTCAACTTCGGTAATTTCTCCCCGTTGGTAGCGTTCTTCAGTGGCACGAATTTCTGCTTCCGCAGCTTCTAGCAATGCTCGTTTGGAAGGAGGAACCATCAAATCATCAACGCTGATAGAAACCCCTGCTTTAGTAGCGTAGCGGAATCCCAGCTCTTTTAATTTGTCCGCCATCACTGCTGTCCGCGCCGTTCCATAATGCGTGAACGACCAAGAAATTAGGTTCCTCAGTTGACCTTTGTCAACAATGCGGTTCCTAAAAATCATTTTCTCATTAGTCATTAGTCAACAGTCCTTAGTCAATAGGGGAAGAACAAAGAGTGAAGAATGAAGAAAGAAGATTTTTATTTCTTCTTTCTTGTTTCTTTTTTCTTCTCTCTTTAACTGGCGATCGCTTCTTGAATCGCGTTATTGTAAATCACGCGACCTGGAGTTGTACGTATATACTGAGACACCATGTTTCCCTGAGCATCTTCTCTGACTCGGCGGAACTTATACAGCAAAGTCCGGGTACCATCGTCATTTGGTATCACTTCAACCGGTTCTGTATCTGGTTCAGGTGACTCGACTTCGCCGTCGTAGCGCACGTAGATATAAGCGTGTAGGTCGATTTGCTGCTGCTCGTAAGCCATAATCACGTCATCAAGAGAAGCAAAGTACCGCCCTGCGCCTTTTGTAGCATTGGGATTTTCTGCTGTTAAGTAATACGCCCCTAACACCATGTCTTGACTGGGTGTAATAATTGGTCTACCAGTCGCTGGTGACAAAATGTTGTTAGACGCCAGCATCAGTAACCGCGCTTCCGCTTGAGATTCCAAAGATAACGGTACGTGTACCGCCATTTGGTCGCCGTCAAAGTCAGCGTTAAATGCTGGACAAACGAGTGGGTGCAGCTGAATTGCTCTACCTTCCACCAAAATTGGCTCAAAAGATTGAATACCCAAACGGTGTAGCGTCGGCGCACGGTTGAGCAAAACTGGGTGTCCTTCAATCACTTCTTCCAGAACATCCCAGACACTCGGATCAGAGCGGGATATCAGCTTTTTCGCGGCTTTGATATTATTCACCATGCCGCTGCGAATGAGTCGGTTGATGACAAACGGTTGAAATAGCTCAATTGCCATTTCTCGTGGCAAACCGCATTGGTGGATCTTCAGCTTTGGTCCCACCACAATCACGGAACGTCCGGAGTAGTCAACCCGTTTACCCAACAAGTTTTGCCGGAAACGTCCTTGTTTCCCTTCAATAATGTCTGACAAAGACTTGAGCGGGCGGTTATTTGCTCCCACTACGGTTCGTCCCCGACGACCGTTGTCAATCAAAGCATCCACCGCTTCTTGCAGCATCCGCTTTTCGTTACGAACAATAATCTCGGGAGCCAAAATTTCTTGCAAGCGGGCAAGACGGTTGTTGCGGTTAATCACCCGGCGATACAAATCATTCAAATCGCTTGTGGCAAATCGTCCACCGTCTAACTGCACCATCGGGCGCAAGTCTGGGGGAATGACGGGAATCACCGTCATCACCATCCATTCTGGTTTAGAACCGGTGGCGACGAAGTTGTCAATCACCCGCAACCGCTTAATCAGCTTTGCCCGCTTTTGACCTTTGGCGGTTGTAATTTCTTCCCGCAAAGATTCGGCTTCTTGCTCTAAGTTGATATCAGCAAGTAACCGCAACAAGGCTTCTGCACCAATCCCGACCTCTACCCCTTGAAGGGTAGAATCTTCGCTATAAATTTGGTCTTCGATTTCCAGCCACTGGTCTTCACTCAGCAACTGTTTGTAAGTTAAGGTTTCAGCATTGCCAGGACTAAGAACAACATAGGAATTGAAATAAACAATTTGCTCCACATCCCGCAAAGGCATATCCAACAGGATGGAGATATAGCTGGGAATGCCCTTGAGATACCAAACGTGAGCGACTGGTGCGGCGAGTTTAATGTAGCCCATGCGGTGGCGGCGTACTCGCGATTCAGTGACTTCTACACCACAGCGCTCGCACACAATGCCTCTATGACGTACTCTCTTATACTTGCCACAATGGCATTCCCAATCTTTAGCCGGTCCAAAGATGCGCTCGCAGAACAAGCCATCCATCTCTGGTTTTAAAGTACGGTAATTTATCGTCTCTGGCTTTGTGACTTCACCGACTACCTGACCGTTAGGTAAAGTTCTCTCACCCCAGACCCGAATGCGTTCTGGTGATGCCAAGCCGATTTTAACGTAGTCAAACTGATTATTTTGGGCTGATCTCATCTTTGCCTAATACTGTGTTCTAAGTTATGACTTCTGAACAACACGGGCTGTAAAAACCGTGGTGGTGTGAGGAGTATTCAGTTTTCAGCTAATTATTAAAAATTAAAAATTAAAAAAGGGTATTTTTAATTTTTAATTTTTAATTATTTACTCTTCTTCGTCGAGTGACTCACGGGACAAGGATTCATAGGTTGGACGTGGAGGCGTGCGACGGTTTCCTTGGTCTGCCATCAAATCGACTTCCACATCTAAAGAACTCCCGTCTGCCTGTGTCTCTACCTTGTGTACCGCAATATCTAAGCCTAGAGATTGCAGTTCTCGCATCAACACTTTGAAGGATTCTGGTGTTCCAGGTCTGGGAATTGCCTTACCTTTGACGATCGCATTAAGAGCTTCATTTCGTCCTTGCATATCGTCTGATTTCACGGTGAGCAACTCTTGCAAGGTGTAAGCAGCACCAAAGGCTTCCAATGCCCACACCTCCATTTCACCGAACCGCTGACCACCTTGCTGTGCTTTACCACCCAAGGGCTGCTGGGTAACGAGTGAGTATGGACCTGTAGAACGGGCGTGGATCTTGTCGTCCACCAAATGCACCAGCTTCAGCATATAAGCCACACCTACAGTGACTGCTCTGTCAAAGGGTTCGCCGGTACGACCGTCGTACACCATGATTTTTCCAGGGTCCTCCGGGTTATAGACCCAGTCTTTGCCTGTTTCGTCCCGTGCTTCTTGCAACTTGCCATGCACTATGCTTCGAGATGACTCCTCGCCATACATTTCGTCAAATGGAGTCAGCTTAAACCGGACTCCCAAGGTATGACCAGCCCAACCCAACAGACACTCAAACACTTGTCCGACGTTCATCCGGCTAGGTACGCCCAAGGGATTGAGGACGATGTCTACTGGTGAACCATCTGGCAAGTACGGCATATCTTCCATTGGTAAGATTTTGGAAATAATTCCTTTATTTCCGTGGCGTCCTGCCATTTTGTCGCCGACTTGGATTTTGCGCTTTTGCGCTACGTACACCCGGACGACCATATTTGCCCCGGGTGGGAGTTCATCGCCTTGTTCACGGGTAAACAGCCGCACATCGACAACGCGTCCTTTTTCTCCGTTCGGGACTCGCAGCGAGTTGTCTCGCACATCTCGTGCTTTTTCACCGAAAATTGCCCGCAACAGTTTTTCTTCTGGTGGCTGGTCAGATTCACCTTTTGGTGTTACTTTTCCTACCAAGATATCCCCGGATTCTACCCATGCCCCAATGCGAATGATCCCCTGTTCATCCAACTGGCGCAAGGCGTCTTCCCCGACGTTGGGAATTTCTCTGGTGATTTCTTCTGGTCCCAGCTTGGTTTGTCTTGCCTCAATTTCATATTTCTCAATGTGAATTGAGGTATAAATATCATCCTGTACCAACCGCTCGGAAATCAAAATTGCGTCTTCGTAGTTATAGCCTTCCCAAGGCATATAAGCGACGACGATGTTTTGTCCCAGTGCCAATTCACCGCCTTCGGTGGAGGAGCCATCCGCCAGCACTTGACCTGCTACAACACGTTCACCCATATAGACCAAAGGTTTTTGGTTGAGACAGGTGTCTTGGTTCGAGCGATGGTACTTGGAAATGCTGTACCTAATTTCTGGAGCGTTGGGTTTGGGACGCACGCGAATTTCTGTTGCGTCTAGATAAGTGACTTCCCCGTCGGTGCGGGATACGATCACCATCCCGGAGTCTCTTGCCGCCTGAGCTTCCAAGCCTGTTCCCACCAAAGGACGCTCTGGTTTCAGCAGGGGGACTGCTTGCCGTTGCATGTTCGACCCCATCAGTGCACGGTTAGCGTCGTCATGCTCCAAGAAAGGAATCATACTAGTAGCAACAGACACAATTTGTACAGGAGAAACTGCTACATAGTCCACTTGCTCTGGCGTGGTTGAAGAGAATTCCTGGCGATAGCGTACTGTAACTTGCGGTCCGATGATTTCACCATTCTCATCTATCGGCAAGTCGCCAGCGGCAACCCGCAGGTCATCTTCTTCATCTGCGGTCATGTACACGGGTGCTAAATCAAACCGCACTCGTCCATTTTCTACGGGTCGATACGGGGTTTCTAGGAAGCCGTACACGTTCACACGCGCATGAGTTGCCAAGGAACCAATCAAACCAGCGTTGGGACCTTCTGGAGTTTCTACCGGGCAAATGCGTCCGTAGTGGGATGGGTGAATATCCCGTACCGCAAAACCTGCGCGTTCGCGGGTGAGACCTCCAGGACCAAGTGCTGACAAACGACGTTTGTGGGTCAGTTCCGCCAGAGGATTGGTCTGATCCATGAACTGCGACAATTGGCTTGACCCAAAGAATTCTTTAATGGCTGCTACCAAGGGCTTAGGGTTCACCAAGGAAGCAGGGGTCAGCACTTCGGCATCGGATACGGTCATCCTTTCCCGAATAATACGCTCTAAGCGGTTTAAACCGACTCGTACCTGGTTTTGCAGCAATTCGCCGACGCTTCTGACGCGGCGGTTGCCTAAGTGGTCGATGTCGTCGGTATTACCAATGTCAAACTCAAGGTTGATCAGGTAATCCACCGCCGCCAAAATGTCTTGAGGAGTCAAGACGCGCATTGTTTCTGGCACTTGCAAGCGCAGTTTCTTGTTGAGTTTGTAACGTCCAACACGACCGAGGTCGTAGCGTTTGGGATCAAAGAAGCGCGAGTCTAAGAGCTGTTGTCCTCCCAACACTGTCGGGGGTTCACCAGGACGGAGTTTACGATACAACTCCATCAGGGCTTCTTCTTCAGAAAACTGTCCTTCTTTTTCAATGGTTTTTTGGAAGTATTCTGGGTGGCGCAAGGCGTCAAATATTTCGTTGTCTGACAAGCCCAAAGCTTTGAGGAGGACTTGCGCCGACAGTTTGCGGGTTTTATCAATACGTACCCAGACTAAGTCGTTACGGTCTGTTTCAAATTTCAGCCATGCTCCCCGGTTTGGAATTAAGCTAGCTGAATAAGTACGCCGCCCGTTTTTGTCGATTTCTGATTTGTAATAGACTCCTGGCGATCGCACTATCTGGTTGACAATCACTCGCTCGGCACCGTTAATAATAAACGTGCCTCGGTCGGTCATCAGAGGCAGATCCCCAATAAAGACTTCTTGTTCTTTGATTTCTCCGGTTTCTTTGTTAATCAGACGAGTGGGGACATACATTTGTACCGCGTACGTACTGTCCCGCCGTTTTGCTTCGTCTACATTATATTTTGGCTCTTTGAGCTTGTAATTCTGACCCAAAAAGTGTAGCTCTAGTTTGCCAGTGTAATCTGTGATAGGACTAAACGAGTTAAGCTCTTCTATCAGCCCTTCTTCCAAAAACCAGCGGAAGCTAGAACGCTGGATTTCTATCAAGTCGGGCAACAAAAAGGCGGGTTCCATAATTGATTCGTTTGTCATGCCTCTACCTTTGTCAACCTAAGTTTTTTGTAAATCGTGTGTGGGAACTTCTTTTGACACCGCCGACAATTGAGCAGCTTCCGGTACGCCAAAGCAATTCAAGACGGTGCAGACCGATTTTGGCAAGAGGGTCATTAACCCGAGTGGAGCCAAAATCTGCCAATTTCCACATTCGCTTGACTTCATGAGCCAAATCAAATGGTGTAACTTTTTGTTAATCTGTTTTGCTTTTCTCACTTCCCCCTCCAAAAAGCGCATTACTTCACCTATGCAGCTTTACACTGTTGTGGCTCGTACCGAACTATCTGTGTTTATCGACCGAGGGATAATATCCTTATGCTCAGAGGAGAATAATCCCCTGAGCCTACTCTGTCTATGGATGGCTTGTCTTGGTGGGTGGTGGTCACAAGGTAATTTGTTTAACAATTCTCTATAGGTAAAATATGAAACCGCTTTTTAGAGAATAGGTCTAGACGACCTTTAGGAAAAAGTCATACTCATCATGGAATAAGAGCATCCGGTTGTAGAGATACTGAGGATGGTCAATTTACGAACGTTACTCAAGAATAAAATTCAATAGTTGCTTCCTTAACCATTATGGCTTATACAAACCTGTTTTGGAGGAAATAATAATACCATATTTTTCCCCTCCTAAAGTTTGATGTTTCCATTTTCTGATTTTCCCATTTCGGGGGATGTATTATACTGTTAAGCCAAACAATTCACAGGCATTTTGGGTGGTCACGTCGGCGATCGCCTCTAGAGATTCACCGCGCACTTTCGCCACTCCTTCGGCTACATAGCGAACGTACGCGGGTTCATTGCGCCGTTCGCCTCGTTTGGGCACGGGTGCCAAAAAAGGGCAATCTGTTTCAATCAACAGGCGATTGCTCGGAACACAAGCAGCTGATTCTTGGATTTGTTTGGCATTTTTGAATGTCACTGTTCCGCTAAAGCTGATGTAGAAGTCCAGATCAACAAACCATTGGGTTTCTTCTGGGCTTCCACCCCAGCAGTGCATGACACCCCGCACACTTTCTCCCTTGAGTTGCTTCCATTTTTGCAGCACTTCCCTCACCTCTGTTGCTGCATTGCGACAGTGGATGATCACGGGTTTGTTGAGCTCAGTGGCGATCGCCAACTGTGTCTCAAATACCTTGCGCTGTTGTTCTTTGTTATCTGCTTTATAAAAATCCAGCCCTGTTTCCCCTATCGCTACGACTTTAGAGTCAGATCCAGCTAAAGATACTATTTCATCTGCTGTCTGTTGCTTCCATTTCTCCGCATCTAGAGGATGTAATCCTACGGCAAAGCTCATTTCCGGAAAACGATTAGCTAGAGATTGAATGCTTTTAAACTCGGATGGCTCGACGCAGGAGTGTACTAAACCTACGACACCTGCTTCTTGCCAGCGCGATCGCACTGCTTCTATATCTGGCTGGAAAACGTCAAAGTTGACGTGAACATGGCTATCTATCAGCTGCATCGCTTTTCCTTTGTCCTTTGCCCTTTGCCCTTAGTCTTCACTTCTTGTGATCACAAGGACTAAGGACTAAGGTAATATTGACTACTGTGCAGTTGCTGCTGCTGGTTGAGTTTGAGCTTTTAGCCTTTGAGCCAATTTTGACTTTTTTCTGGCTCCATTGTTAGGATGAAGTACACCCCTTTTTACTGCTCGATCGATTTTGCTGTACGCTTCAGACATCCTAGCCAGAACTTCTTGTTTTGATTCTGGGCTTGGGTTAGCTGCATACGTTTCTATAGCAGCGAAGTATTTCTTCATCAGTGTTTTCACTGCCGATTTGTATGCTTTGTTACGCAGTCGGTTGCGTTCTGCGATTTCGGCGCGCTTGAGAGCAGACTTTGTATTCGCCACAGTCAGTTCCAAAAAGACTATTAATATATAAACACACTACTAGATTTAATACTATAGCATCTTTTTTGCAAATCTTAAAATGCCAGAGAAAAATTTCACCAAGTACAGCTGTAGGGATGGAAAAGGGAGCTTTCAAGGGGCAAGGGGGGCACAGGCTAAGAAATATTTTTAATTTTGATTTTGATTGGTGCGTATATTGATTTGTTTCCCTACACTCCTACACCCGCCAGAGAATTCCTATATCTATTATGGGAAAAAATTTCAAACTTCTATTGTCATCTTACGAATCGATTAGGGGGGATTCCTCTACAGTGTCATATCAATAGTAACTTTATTTTCAGAAATAATTTGTTTTTTTGATTTAAATTACCAGAGTGGCTTAAGTCGCAGTTACTTTAAGTAGTCTTTGTGACATAAAGCTTGTCGAGCTTGAAAGAAGAAAACGTAACTCGTGAATCTACTGAGAGAATTATTTAGATTTTATGAAACATGCTTATCAAGTAAGTATAAAGTTTAACATTTTAGGAGACAAGGAGTTTCTTAACAAGAAAGAACTCAGAACCATTGTTCTGTAGGACTGGGTGGCGAGGAGCGTGGGGGAAACACCACACCAAATCTTTAAATCAGTTATGAGTCCTGAGTCCTGAGTCAGTCAGGCGGGCGCTTTGGGGGATGCGCTCACCGCCACCAACGCTCTCTGATCCAATTGGTGGGGACGCGCGACCACTCGTATTTAACTGATAACTGCGTAGGTAGCTGTTCACTGTTAAAAAGGTGTCAACAAGACAGTAGCGGGTCTGAATCCAGGGGCGTCAGTGCATTGTCTTGGTTCTGAGTTCTGCATTCTGCATTCTGTATTCTTCTTCAATGATTTTACTTAGACGTTTCCGGCGTAGACATTGAAAATGTTTGATTAAGGTAATAAATTAGATTCTAAACTAATCAACAAAATTACTGACTCATAATCAGATAAATATAATACTTACTACAAGTTGTAGTGCGACTTATGTTCCAATCAATAATTGCTGAAAAAAAAGCGCCAGATAGATTTAAGATATACTGTGACTCTCAAAACACTGATGAAGTCAAGTGACTGTAAAAATCAGGCGCTCTTTTTCAGCATGCAAGTTTAGAAGGTTTCAAGGGTGCGTTGGTCTGTCCTTTGTGTAGTCGGTTAGCGTAAAAATTCAGAAGGTTTCAAGGGTGCGTTAGTTTGTCTGAATTTAGCTGACCGCAGGAACGAAGTGTTTGAAGTCAAAATTGGCGCTTGGATTTGAGATTGATTTGCCTTGTTCTTATTCAAATCTTCTGGTTGTGGAACAGGAGGTGTTGTTTTCCCTAGAGGTAGGGATATCGGCATGGTTTGACGTGCTTGTAGGTAAATTTCACCTTCGTTAGTAAAGCGAAGCTGTTTACCTTCAAGCTGCAAGTTTGATTTCTTTAACTGACCAGCAGGCTCAAAAGTGGCAATGAACATGACGTTGCTATCTGGACGGAGTTTCATTTGTGCTTGATAAGCTTGCCAAACTTCTTGAAAACGACCATCTGGTGCTACTTGCCAAAGATTTAGGTCTGCCTGCCATTGTCCCTGTTTAACTTCAACAATTTGCCGATCCAAAATTGAGCGGTTATTGTTGGCTTGATCATTCAAAACTCCTGCTTGTTGTCCGCCTGTTGGAAGCAAGTAGCGAACTGCTGCTACTGCAATTTGGCTGGAATCAGGTAGATTGGTACTACCTACGACGTTGTATACACCATTACTTCCTGTTGATTGCACGCTTTTAATTTCTAGCTGCACTTGTGTTTGTGCTTTTTTACCACAGCCAGAACTGACACTTAGCAGTAGTAAGAAGATACTTGCCAAGCTAACAGGTGCAGATTTTTTTGTCAAATTTTGGCAAATAAGCTGGAAATTTAGATTAATCATAGATAAAACAAGATTTATTTCCAAAAAAGACTGCATAACCTCTATTCGCAGCTATTTTCTAATATATGGGGTCAAAAAAGAAATAGCTTAACCACTTTTTAACCAAGTTAATTGACAATCACAAAATTTGCAGATATTCATTAAAAATACTCACATTTTTTGATAAAGTGGCGACATCTAATGCCGGAAGAATTTAGTTGTTTATCAGCTAGACTAATGAAGCCCACAGTATTGGATTGTCATAAATTTACTCTGCCAAAACAGTGGAATAGGGCTTATTTTCTGCTTCATACTGCCTCAATCTCAATTTTTTGGATATTGGCAGTGAATGATGCGTGTTTAGCTCAACAAAACCCACAGAATCAACAGTCGAGCGACTTGCAGTTTGGGCAATTACTACAAGTACCCAAATCACCCTTACGCAGCAAGCGACGAAAGTCCGAGTCCCAAACAGTGCCTCCACCACCTGGGACATCAGGGCAAGCAACTGGTGTAGCAGTCGCACCGAAAGCAAAACCTTCATCCCAAAGCGTGCAGAACGCACCAGCAGATGATATCAAGCAGTTGGAGAGTGGCTTCGTCCAGCAGCAAATGCCTGGAAAAGCCCCGAAAGCTCCACCGCGTTCGATTTCACCGCGTCCTACTGTCATAGGACAACAGGCTCAAGAACAAATTCGTCAAATTTCTGGCTTGAATGTGGGACAACCGAACATCCAAGCAGCCCCACTTCCACCACCTCTAAGTGCGATCGCGCAAGAATTCACTGCACCATCTGCACCTAGCTTTAATCAGTTCCTCAACTCTCAACCACAACAAGCTCCTTTACCACCACTTCCAGGAACTCCCACACCACCGTTCAATCAAGTTATCAACTCTCAACCAACAACACAGCCATCAGTTCCCAACACTCCCACACCACCGTTCAATCAAGTTATCAACTCTCAACTGACAACACAGCCATCGGTTCCCAACACTTCTACATCAACCACCAACCAACTGCTAAACTGCCAAATCGTATCGTCGCAACCAGTTCCAGGCACTTCTGCACCAACCTTCAATCAAGTCTTAAACTGCCAGGCGGCAACACAGTCATCAGTTCCCAACACTTCTGCATCAATTACCAATCAACTCCTGAACTGTCAAGCCGTACCGTCGCCATCTGCTTTTGGAACTGCCACATCACCCTCCAACCAACTCCTAAACTGTCAAGTTGTATCGTCACAACCAGTTGCGCAAACGTCACCAACGGCACAAACTCAAGATTCCACAATTCCCACGATTCCAACGCCACCATCAGCAACACCACCCAATACTCCACAACCACTAGATAGAAATCGCTCCTCGCTCAGAAGCACAGCTTTACGGGAACCCTCTTTACAAGTTCAAGGAGTTTACATAACTCAAGGAGATGATTCTGCAGCACGGGCGCGACTCTCAGGAGTGTATCCGCTTACTCCCCAACTCTTGTTTGGGGCAACTTTGGATTTGGTTACTGGAGAAAACCTCCTTGTTGATTCCCGTGGAGAGGGTTTGAACATCAACGAGCTGTTTCTCGCAACTTCTGTTGGAGGATTGCCCAATCTGCGTTTCGTCTTGGGTCAATTAGATTTAACATCTTATTTCGATCGCAACAGCTTTGCTAAAGACGGGGCAAGTCAATTCTTTAATCCTGTTTTTCAGACAAACCCAGCGTTATCAGCAACAGGAATTGCTTCCCGCACCGGTTTGCTTGTCAACTGGAGTGTTACGGATAACATCGAAGCGAAAGCGGCGGTTTTTTCGTCGTCGGATAAGATCAGCGACTTTGCCTTGGATGGATTTGCCGGAGAACTTGCCATCCGTTACGGGAATGCGATTATTCGCGGGACTTATGCAACTGATCGCGATGCTGGGATTCGCGATACTTTCCCTGAAAGCTTTGGAATTGCAAGGAACACAGAACGCACAGTCTTTGGACCTGAAAAAAATGACCGCGAAGAAGCATACGGTGTGAATGCTGAAGTTTTTATTCCTAATTTGAATTTAGGTCTTTTCGGACGTTACGGGCGCTACGAGAACCGCGATTTGGGCAGAGGAGCAGATACTTACTCATTTGGACTGAGCTTTTTGGATTTGTTCACCCCAGATGATCGCTTGGGTTTAGCCTACGGACGTGCTTTATCAAACGAGAGCTTGCGTCGTGGAGACACGCCAGATGTGTTAGAACTTTTCTACGATTTTAAATTTCTTCCCAATCTACGGTTCGGTTTTACGGTTCAAGGACGAGATGGTTTTGAGGAAACAGTTTTCGGTATTCGGGTGCGTTCAGAGTTTGATGTGACTCCAAGAGGGAGAAGATCTCAATGAGTCAAAACTACAAAGACAAAATTAATCCCTGCTTAAATCTGAGAAACAGTGCCAAAGATATGGTGGTTCTCACTTCGTTGCAATACACCAGGAACCCCACCCCGGCTTTGGCTAACGCCAAAACCTCCCCTCCCCTTGCCAAGGGGAGGGGTCAAAATGTACTGCTTCCAAATGAGAACCGCTATATTAAAACGAAAAATTTTTCTAGTCTTTTTCTGATAACTGCTTCATTTTTCCTTTTGACTCACCTAGTCAATGTCCCGTTGTTAAATAACATTGCTCCCGCCCAAGCGCAGAAGTCTTCGTCAGCGGTGCAACGCGGTTACAATCTCCTAAAAAAAGGGTGGGTTAATGATGCCATCAAAGCTTTTGGGCAAGCTATCAAGCAAAATCCGCAATCTTTACAAGCCAAGATCGGGTTAGCAATCTCCTATAACCGCGCCGGACGTATTAACGAGGCTTGGAATACTTATCAACAGGTGCTAGCGCAAGATCCCAACAACCAAAGTGCGCTCAAAATTGTCGGGATTATGGGTACTTACCGCCCAGAGTGGCAAGTACGGGGAATTGAAGCACTCAATACTTTATTAAAATCAAATCCCAACGATATACAAGCTCGTTCTTACCGCGCATTACTGTACACCTATCAAGGAAAGGTAAGCGAGTCGCTAGCAGACTACGAAATAGTCTTGGAAAAGAATCCCACGTCAGAAGCTATCCTTGGTGCTGCTCAAGCTTATAGTTATAGCCGCAATTACCAAAAAGCCTTGGAGTTGTTCAACCGCTATCGAGCAACTGGCAAACCGATCACTGGATTTGCTGCGATCGCCTACGGTAGCAGCCTGCGAGAAACGGGCAACCCAACAGCAGCAGTACAGGTTTTACAAGGACAGTTGCAGCGTTCCAAGACTCTTGATCGCTTAGCTATTGAGACGCGTGCGGAACTTGCCAAGGCGTATGTTGCTAATCAACAGTCAGCACAAGCTGTGGCAATCTTAGAGCCAATACAAAACAGACCAGAGGCGATTTTACCTTTAGCACGTTATCTCAATGAAATTCGCACTTCAACTAATAACCCCGGCGTAGCAGAGCAAGTCGCGACTCTCTACCGTCGAGCAATTACCAACACTCCCAACCCCTCGCCTGCACTTCTGCGAGAAGCAGGTGATGTTTTCACTGGCTTACCCCAAGGAGAGCAAACAGCACTACAGCTTTATCGTCAAGCAGCTTCACAGTTACCGAATGATAAAAGTTTGGTGATACGCCAGTTAGCCCTCGAAAATAAACTGGGGCTGCTTGCCAAAAGTGACTTACAAAAGCGATTGGTTGCGGAACTTGAACCTTTACCTTCAGATTCGGTGCAATTGCAACAGATAGCTCTTGCCCTAGCAGACATTGATGCTCCTGATCCTCAATTCCTGTCTGTGTATCAAACTATTTCACCCAAGGTAAACGTACCATTTTTAAATTTCCGAATCGCTCAGATTTATCTACAACTAAATGATACGAATGGCGCAAGACAAGCTTTAGCAGCTTATACAGCAACACCTGAAGGAGCCAAAAGCCTTGCACCTCAGTTGCTAGCAGCAGAAATTGAACGACGGGAGGGCAATTTAGAAGCCAGCGCCCAACGCTTTCAGGCTGTATTGGCAACAAAGTCAGGAAGTGATGACGTTACGGATGGTGCTTTGCGTGGACTAGCAGGTGTGCGCATACAACAAAGGCGGTTTGATGAAGCTTTGGCAGCTTATGACCAATTGATAGCCCGTCAACCGCAAAATTTGACAATTCAGTTAGGGCGTACAAGTATCGCCTATCAAGCAAAGAAGATTTCTGAACAAGAGGCGCAAGCAGTTCTCAACAATTGGTTAGCCACACAACCTGCCACTAATGCACCTCCGGAACTCTTTAGTTTAGTGGGAGTATTGCCTGCCGAACCACAGCGTGAGGCTCTGTACAATTACTTACTTCAAGTTGACCCCAGTTACCTACCACTGCAACTGCGCTTGGTGCAAGTTATCGCAAAACGCAATCCTACCGAAGCGCAAGCACGGGTGAAACAATTGATTGCTCGCCTGCCAAACAATGCGAACACGTATCAGTTGCAAGGAGAGTTGGCACGAGCAGTAGGTGATTTGGATTTGGCTGGCAAGGCTTACGAAAATATCTTGGCACAGCAACCAGATAATATAGATGCTCTTGCCGCTTTAGGAGGAATTCGTTTTGAACAGCGGCGCTTTGAGTCAGCACAGCAAATTTATTCGCAAGTTGTAGCGCAAAAACCGCAAGATAAAGACGCACGGCGCGCCCTTGCTGGTTTAAGTGCTATTGCTGACCAACCGCTAACAGCGCTTACACAGCTTGAGCAACTGGAACTAGAACAAATTTCCCAAGGCACAACCGATACAGAAGCCTCTCGTCAGAGGCAGGAAATACAAGAAGATTTTTTGCAACGGCGTGGCTTTCAGCCCCCCTGGGAAAGCTATGAGCGGAGGGAGAGATAAATCAATTCAAAATTCGCTCATAACGAGTCTCTCCCTTCTCCCCTGCTCGCGTGCTTCCCCTACTCTCTCATCTTCCCCTACTTTCCCTTGTCTTCTTGTAAGAATGCAGTACCTAGCAAAGTTGGCAGTTATTGTTAGCATGATTGTTCTCAATTCCTGTAATTTAAGTTACTCAGTAACAAAGACAGAAACATCGGATGACAAAACTCCAGTGGCAAAAGCTATGCCATTGGATAGTAGCGAAAGTACATCAGTATTTGTTGCTGCTTTACCTAAATCCGTTCCTAACCGGGAGTTACTAGCGCAAAGCTGGGAAACGTACCGTCGGAGATTTATCCAGGGTGATGGCAGAGTCATTGATTATGAGGCGGGCGATCGCTCTACAAGTGAGGGTCAAGCATATGCGATGCTGCGAGCAGTCCTGATCGATGACGCTGCAACTTTTGCCCTAACCTTGAACTGGGGAGAAAATAACCTCCAACGACAAGCGAACGGTAAACGTACAGACAAGCTGTGGGCATGGCAATGGGGACGAAATGCAGATGGAAAGTGGGGTGCGATCGATAGCAATTTTGCCAGTGACGGTGATATTGATGCGATTACTGCCTTGATTCTTGCCTCAAGGCGTTGGAATCGTCCTGAATACCTAGAACTGGCGAAAGCTAAACTGCAAGATTTATGGAATCTTTCCATCATAGTAGGACACGGAGGTAAGCTTTATTTGCTGCCTGGTCCGGCGGCTGCCTTTGTTGGGAATGCCTCAACCATTTACCTCAACCCGTCTTATTTCGCTCCTTATGCTTTTCGGCTATTTGCCCAAGTCGATCCACAACATGATTGGTTGAGTTTGGTTAATACCAGCTACGAAGTTCTAGAAAAATCAGCGCCACTTTCTGCCGTAGGTTTACCTAGTGATTGGGTAGTTCAAGATACTAAAACAGGAAAATACCAACCCTTGCCGCAGACAAGCCAACTTCAAACTTTGTATGGCTTTGATGCTTATCGGGTTTGGTGGCGCTTGTCACTGGATGTGGCATGGTTCAATTCACCCGAAGCGCGGCGTTATCTCCAAACATACAGTAGATATTTGCAAAAGGTGTGGCGCGAGCGATCGCGTTTACCAGCACGCATCGATCTACAAGGCAAAGAATTGGTGGGTTATGAGGCGACAGCACAATACGCTATGCTTTACGCCGCTTGGGAGTTGGTAGAACCACGACTAGCGAAGGAGTTGCTTGAGAAAAAATTGCTACCTCAATACAAACAGGGCATTTGGGATGACAAATCTGCTTATTATACACAGAATTTGGCTTGGTTAGGTATGTTGCCTCCTTCAGTGGTTCCTCCGCAACTCCTAAAAGCAAAGCCGTGAAAGGTTTTTATTGATATTTTGTAAAATGAGAAAAATTATGTTCATTTTTGAGCTATAAAAAATAACAAAATTAATCTTGGTAAATATAGCTAGCAAAAACCACAAAGATTACAACCAAAAAGTGAAATATTCCGCACTATCCCTAATAATCACACTGTCATATGAAGCCGTTGTTTCTCTTTTCCCAAATCAGTACAAAAGCAATTATTCTTACTTCTTGCTTGTTACTGTTTCCTGGTTCATTGCTCAGCGCTCATGCTCAAAATGAAGAAGATTTGCAACACCAGGATTTGCAAAATTCTAGGTATCTAGGGCAACAGCAAACTCTGTTCTTAGCTCAAGCAACTAACAAGAAAGCTAATAGCGAAGACAAAGAAGACAAAGAAGACAAAGAAGACAAAGAAGAGGCTGCTGATGCGAAAAACCTGATAACGTACGACCTGGAATTTAATCGCAGTCCGATTGTGGGCAACCGTATGCGCTTACGAGGAATTCATGCGGAAGGTCGCCTTGGCTTTAACCGTCCTCGTGGTTGGAAAATCGCAAAAGTTCAAGCTTTAATTCGGTTCCAGCACTCACCATCTCTTTTTGCTAAACGTTCTAACTTGACGGTACTTGTGAATGACACTGCTGTAGGCAGCGTATCACTCAACCGCAAACAGTCCCAAGTGGGTCAAGTGTTGTTGAATATCAATCCCAAGTTGCTTCAGGACTACAACGAAATCAAGCTTGTAGCGCAGCATCATAGCTTACAAGAATGTACCGACCCTCATGATCCGAGTTTGTGGACGGAGATTCTGCCAGATTCTAAATTAATTTTCAGTTTCCAACGTCAGCCAATCTCCCCCAACTTTAGCCGCTATCCCTATCCCTTTTTCGATCAACTCGGCTTAGAAACGAACCGGATTGTTTACTTGCAACCAACTCAGGCGAGTCAATATTGGCTAACAGCAGCAGCTCGTTTGCAGGCGGCATTTGGCAGACTTGCAGATTTTCGCCCAATAGAGACGAGCTTGGTGTCTGATATAAAGGGTGTGAAGCCTGAACAACGGCTGGTGATTATTGGTACTCCCAGTGATCAGCCGATTTTATCATCCTTAAAATTGCCCCTTTCTGTTGCTGGTAATGAAATTTTTGATATCAATCAAAGGCTCGTACCAGAAGAGACAGGAGTATTAATTGCGACAACCACTAAAAAAGAAGGTGGTACTCCCGTTTTAATCGCGACTGGTAATGGACCAAAAGGTGTGGCTAAGGCAGTACAGTTTTTGGTACAGCCAGACTTGCGAAAAATGGGTACAGGTTCAGTCGTTTTTGTCAATCAAGTTAAGGAAGTGGCACCACCGGGACCTCGAGAATGGCCTCGTTATATTCCAGAGGAAAATACTTTTAGACTGACTGAACTGAAAAGCTCGCTCAATGGTGAGGCATTTGGTGATGTGACTGTACGTGGTTCAGCAGCACCGCCAATTGAAATTGATTTACACGCCTTACCTGACGATAGATTTGTGCGTGGCAGTTCCATGAACTTAGTTTACAGCTATGCTGCGCAGATGAACCCGAGAACTTCTGCTCTGGAAGTGTTACTCGACGGCAGATATATCGGTGGCGCACGTTTCACTTCAGATTCTGGAGAAACTCGCCAAACCTTGAGAGTTGATTTACCACCGCACTTGATTCGCCCCAACTCTCAACTCCAGATATACTTCCGAATGAATTCCAAAGAACCATTTGACAGGCAAAAGTGTATTAGCGCAGCAGACGAACAATTAATAGGTACACTTCATGCTGACACTAGCTTCGATTTAAAACGGGAAACTTCCGTACAACTGCCAGATTTGGGTTTGTTGCAATTTGGTTTTCCGTTTGGTGCACCTCAAGATTTATCTAAAACGGCGATCGCCTTACCACAAAACCCATCTAGCACAGATATCCTGACTTTACTTGCGTTTAGCGAACGCTTAGGACGGTTGAGTCAAGCAGAGTCCGTTAAACTCCAGGTTTATACGCCAGAATCAATTCCTGATTCAGTTCGTAAGAATGAGCATCTTGTAGGAATTGGTACGCGTGACAAGTTTCCTTTCCCAGAAGTCTTTAAATCCGCTGGCTTTAATTTAAGTCAAACATTCTCCCGCGTATCAGCTCAAGGTAGAATTCAAACTCCACAGGATTCACAAGGTTTGATTAAGCAAATTATCTCTCCTTGGAGCAACGAACGCACCATTCTGGCTTTAACAGCTCAGACACAAACAGGCTTAGAGCGAGTGCGACAAGTGCTAAATCGAGATCCACTGTTCTTCCAACTCAAACAGGATACAGTCCTGATTGGCAGCGATCAGAACAATCCAGTTGCCTACGAACCAGACGCTTATCAACTAGAGTTTTTCCGCAGTGGTGCTAGGAATCGTGTAGAAAATACCAACTTACTGAGTAAGACAACGCGCTTCCTACAAGAAAACTGGCTACTGCTACCTATCGGTATTTTAGGTATCTCACTTTTACTTTATGGTATTGTCCAGTTGTATCTCAAGCGCCTTGCTGTTACTGATAGGAATTAATTTTTACTAAACAGGCAAGTAAAAACACGTCAGTCTAACAGATGATTATCTGCGTTTATCTGCGCTTAAAATCCCAATTCTAAAATCTAAAATCCCAAATCAAAAATGTCTTCTTCATTAAATTCTCCTCCAAGAGGGCGTTTCAGCTTAAGTAGATGGCTCACTGATACCACGCCCCGATTTTTTGACCGTGCTTTACAAAATCTGGGTCTGAAACAGTTTAAGTGGCTTGTCTTGCTGCTGCTGCTGCTGTCAGTTCCACTGATCATTACCCCGTTACGAATATGGCAGCAAGCAGTCATTGCCTTGTTTTTAGTGATAATCGGTCAATTCATTATGGAAGCCGAGGAGCAAGAGTCTTCTACTGAAATAAGTCAGTATTATCACTTGTTTATGGTGTGGTTAAGTTTAGTAACAACACTGCGGTATTTATACTACCGCACAAGCTACACTCTTAACTTTGATGGCTTGCTCAACAGCATTGCTTGCGTACTGCTGTACGGTGCCGAGCTGTACGCTGTTCTCACCTTGGCACTGGCATACTTTCAAACCCTAAGAATTAAAGAGCGTCAGCCAGTTGATCTTGCGACAATTCCTCAAGAAGAATGGTTTAATGTTGATATTTATATCCCCACCTTTAACGAAGACGTTGAAATTGTTCGTAAGACGGCGTTAGCAGCAATAGCTTGCGATTATGCTCGTGGGAAAAAAACGGTTTATGTTTTAGATGATGGTCGTCCAGAAAGGTATAAAGAAAACGACCCGCGCCGAGAAAGTTTCCGAAGAAGACGCGAACAGATACGGCAAATGTGTGAGGACATTGGCTGCATCCACATGACGCGGGACAACAACAACCACGCCAAGGCGGGTAATATCAACAACGCCTTTCACAAAACTGACGGCGACTTGGTTTTGATTTTGGACTGCGACCACATCCCATCGCGCCAATTTCTATTAGATACAGTGGGCTTTTTCTTTGACCCAAAGGTGTCGTTTGTCCAAACCCCGCACTGGTTCTATAACCCCGACCCGTTCGAGCGTAATTTGCTCACAGGCGGTAGAATCCCTGCGGGTAATGAACTGTTTTATAAAGTGCTCCAAAAAGGCAATGATTTTTGGAATGCAGCCTTTTTCTGTGGTTCAGCGGCTATTATTCGCAAATCCCACGCTTTAGAAGTTGGGGGAATTGCGGTCGAAACTGTAACAGAGGATTGTCACACAGCACTACGGTTGCACTCTCGCGGTTACAAGTCCGTCTATTACGACAAAATCATGGTGGCTGGTTTAGCGCCAGACACGTTTTCTTCCTATATGGGTCAACAAGTCCGTTGGGCAAGGGGTATGGCGCAGATTTTGCGACTGGAAAACCCCTTGTTTAATCCAAGGCTGAAACTGACGATTCCTCAACGGATTTGTTATTTCAGTGCAACTTCGCATTTCTTGTATGGATATCCTCGGCTGATTTATGCAATTGTTCCGACTCTGTTCTTATTGTTTGGTATTAACCCCATCCGAGGCTTAGGTTTGGAAACTCTGGCTTACGCCGTACCTCACATTCTCCTCGCCCTATTTACCAACCACCTGATTTACAAGAACGTCCGTTTTTCTTTTTGGAACGAAATCTTTGAATTTGTGATGGCTTTCCAATCCGGGTGGGTGACGATGTTGGCGCTGCTTAACCCCAGACTTGGTTCGTTTAACGTCACTGATAAAGGAGTAAACATTGCTAAACGTACTTTTGACTGGCGGTCAATGCGTGGTCTTATGGTCGTGGCGGCACTCGTTTTCACTTCCTTATTTGCCGTTCCCTACTGGTTGCTGCTTCGTCCAGAAGATTGGCAAGCGGTCTTGGTTAACACTTTATGGTCAGGTTTTAATTTGATTCTGCTGATAGCCGCATTATTAGTGGGGTTTGAGCAGCCACAGGTGCGTGCCGCCCACCGTTTGCAGCGACGCCTCAGAGTTGTTATTTCTACTACCAATCAGACATTCCAGGGGACAACAGTCAACATTTCAGAAACTGGGGCGTTGGTTTCTTTGGAATCTTTGCCCAATTTACCAGATGAGATCGATGTTGAGATTATGGGAGACTCCACTGCTCGCGTCTCTCTAACAGCGCGGGTTGTGCGACTCTCGCCTGTAAGTGATACGCAAACGCTTTTGGCAATTGACTTTGTCAATCCCAGCCGCTCGCAAATCGATAACTTAATCCTGGTTTCGTATTCTGATGTGCGAGAATGGTATTCCCAAAAGCGTCAAAACTCAGATCAACCATTCCATTCGCTTGGGTTCCTTGCCACGAGTTTGACTCGCTCTTTTCGAGATATCAAACCCACTACCCGTAAACAGGTACGTAAACAGGTGAACGCCGTCGGTGAACTTTACTGGGATGGTCATTTCTTCTCTGGAATTGCTACGGAACTAGGGGTAACAGGTTTACAGCTGGAAATCTCGCGCAAAAAAGCTAAATCAGGTGAGAGAGTACTTGGACAGGAGGACTTGCACAAAATGTGCAGTCTCAAACCACTCGTTGGTTTGCTCTTGAGTCGAGAGGAGGGGAACCCATCACCTAGTAAGTTGCTTGCTGAAATTTCTGGGGCGAAAGAAGAGACTAATGGCAAGATTGTTGTTGATTTGAATTTTCCAACACAATTCAAGCAACGCCAAAGTCCCAAAATCAAGCAGCTTTTGCAGGTTTTGTAAATAGATTTACATTTGATTGCGCAAGGCAATTGATTTGTGTGCCGTTTGAACGGTAAGAAGCTGCAGAAGATATTTGGAACCACAGATGCACACAGATGCACACAGATAAATTATTTGTGTGCATCTGTGTTTATCCGTGGTTGACTATAGCGGTTCGGGAATTGAGTGCAATACAACCTTGGATTGTGGGATGGGATTGGCGCTGGTCTTAAATTGAGGGCGGGCAGGATGCCCACCCCACAAAATATGTATTTCATCCAAGTGAGAAGGGCTATATAGCGCTTCTCGTTTGGATGAAGTAATACCAAATCCGCTTTTCTAACCCTTTTTTAGCCCAGGCGGTGTTCGTAATCGCGGACTTTACGGGCACACAAACGCTCGTCCCTTCGGGTATCTCCTATGCCTGCGGCACGCCAAGGGCTGTACCGTGCAACCTCCGCAGGAGGCACGGAGACGCTGCGCGTTGGCGGAGCCTATCCTCTGGACTTACGCCAGTTGCCGCTTGTTGGGAGACCCGCCGCAGCCTATGCGCGTAGGGCAGGCTTCCGCCAACAGCACTGGTCTCACCGCCTACGCAGACTAAATTATCAAGGGGGTATTAGAGCCGGATTTGGTATAATTATTTATCTGTGTCCATCTGTGTCCATCTGTGGTTCTCCTAACTTGATGTATTGCACTCAACTCCCGAACCGCTATATCACAAAATTGACTCGTGCAAAAGATTTGATGACAGATGACGAGTACAATGTGCCTGAGCAGCTTCTAAAAACGCTGTCACATCTTCGTATTGAGTGTTGAAGGCAGTGACTAACCGGACTGTTGTAGAATCTTCTCCATCCCAGCTGTAGAATTTAAAGCCATCATTTAAAAGACCTACAATGACTTGTTGAGGCATTTGAATAAATATCTCGTTTGCCTCTACTGAATTGCAAAGCGTCACTCCTGGCAACGTTGTCAACTTTTGAGCTAGCTGCCTTGCCATGTTATTGGCATGGGTAGCATTCTTTAGCCACAAATCGTTTTTGATGTAGGCTTCTAGCTGCACAGACAAAAACTGCATTTTTGAGAACAGATGCCCACTACGTTTTAGGCGATATCGGAATGTCTGAGCTAAATCTCGATTGAAAAATATGACTGCCTCTGCAGCCATAGCACCGTTCTTAGTGGCTCCAAAAGACAGCACATCTACCCCAGCACGCCAGGTGATGTCAGCAGGAGAACATCCCAAGCTAACCACAGCATTAGCAAACCGCGCACCATCCATGTGCAGGTTCAACCCGTGAGCGTGAGTCACCTCACCGATTTGGGAAACTTCATCAATGCTATAAACAGTTCCAGATTCAGTTGCCTGAGATAAACTGACAGCAGCAGGTTGAACATGATGTACAACACCTGCACCTGCGCGAGCGAGTGCTGCGGCTAAATCTATTGCGTCAGTTTTTCCATGCTCTCCTGGTAGCGTCACTAGTTTTGCTCCCCCTGTAAAAAATTCTGGGGCACCGCACTCATCAGTATGTATATGGGATTGGTGATGGCAGTAAATTGCTCCGAAAGGAGGCGTCATCACTGACAGAGCAAGGGCGTTGGCAGCAGTACCCGTAGCTACAGGAAAGACTAAAACGTCTTTTTCAAATAATTCTGAGAACAGAGAATTCAAGCGCTGGGTACAATCATCATTTCCATAGGGCATCACAACCCCATGACTTGTTGCCAAAAGCGCTGCCATGATTTCTGGGGATACACCCACAACGTTATCGCTACAGAAGTTCATTACTTTGATTACAGAAAGTTACGAGAGAAATCCTCGCAAAACTAGATACTCCACATGGTAGCTAACTTCACACAAAGTGACAGGCTGATCCGACTTCTCAATTGCAAGCGATCGCCCTTTGGGCAGTGTGCTACGAGTGCGATCGCAGCGCCGTAAGTTCTACGGACAGACTACGCTACTCACAAGGCGATCGCTCCGGGCGCGGGCACTCCGTGCCCGGAGCGCAAGCAACAGCCCTCTAAAAAGTTGCAGAGATAGTGGTTCGAGTCGGTTAAAACTGGCTAAAAGTATTCATCAATATGGTTTTTGACCCTCAAAATAGGACTTAGGATATGAGACAGGGGCTTGATTTCCTAAGTGTTAGGCTGTGTGAGCAACTTTGTTTGTCTGCTCGTGGCTTTTTATTGAAGGCTAACGACGTATTAAAATGTCTCCAATGCCCTATCATCTTTCAGATCTTAACAAATCATTGCAAGTCAAATGCCTTTAAAAATTGTTGAAAATTTCGATGCGAGCTTTACTCTCGAACCACAAGCCAAAGAAACATTATTCAAACTATTGACAGGTGTTTCTTTCTTAAACCAACTTAATCAACACTTGAAGTGTGAAAAGCTTGAATGGACAGAATTACTTTTTCAACCTGTTCCTTACAGTTCGCAAACTCCTAAAGGTATGCCAGCGGAATTTGAAAAATATTATGACTCTGATGAGTACGCCATCATTAATGTACCGCAAAATTTCATGTTCCAAGCGAAGATTTTCAAACCCAGTCGCCTTTGTGCAATTTATCGAAAACTTGTTAGTTATTAGTTGATTCTCGTTAGCATACATCACGACTACCAACTAACATTTTCCTCAAAATTATCAAGACTCCTGCTTGTGAATTTAAGTTATGACCACAGAAACTAATATTCCTGCTTTAGCAAGTTTGGAATACATTCCATTCATTGACGATAACGGTCAATTACCCGAACAATTACAGGGAAAAATTGGGGTATATGCAATTTTTGACCAAGAAAAAGTGCTACAATTTGTAGGATATTCCCGTGATGTTTATCTCAGCCTCAAGCAGCACTTAGTACGTCAACCACAATACTGCTATTGGGTGAAAGCTCAAACAATTGAACGTCCCAGCCGTACGGTTTTAGAAAACATCGAGCATGCTTGGATTGCTGAAAATGGCAGTGTGCCTCCAGGAAATGCAGATAGCAAGGACAAATGGACACAGCCGATAGATGTCAAAGTAGTCATGACGGCTGAAGAACAGGCAAATTATCACAATCCTGTAAATGATGAAATGGCGCAAACCAAAATTATTAAAAATGTGGCAAGGCGAGTCGAGGCTGAAATCATAGCAGTTTTAGAAGTACGTGGTTTACAAACACAAATTCGCTTCAATCCTAAATTGAAAGAAAACGGTTTACTGGATTTGAAATAAGACCGCTGCACATTTACTGTAACTGAATTTAGAGGTATGGGGTGTAGGGGTCATTACCCACATTTTTACTTACGCCCCGTATCCCTTAATTTGGCATTTTGGCAACTCTATTCATTTTCTAAGGAGTATGGTATCTGTTAATAGGTTATTGCACCAAAAAGCACACATCACAAGGCTAAAACCTCCTCTTCCCAGCTAACGACTGGGTCTAGTACTGCACGCGCACCGTCAGAGCGCTCATCGTTATGCCTTGGTGGTTTGCATCCTCCCCAGGCTTCTCACCTGGGGCTTTCTTTGAGAGCTTTAACTACTACAGAATTTCACTAGTACGAATGTTGGTTTTTTGATTAACTTCCTTTTTTCCTGTTCTTCTTTTTTAGGGATGTAAATGTGGTTAAGCGAATTCAGATAATCGGGGAGCATCGTGTGAGCATCAATGATGAACGCGGCAGCGGAAGATTCTGCCCAAAGATATTGGCATTAGCTAATCAACACTTGAGCAAGAAAGCATCTATCTGGGATTGTGGTTTTGCAATTAAGGTCAGCGCCATTTCTAGCAAAGAGCAAACATCATCCCCTCGACTGCAAAATCAGCAAATTTCCACTCCACATGATTTGCACTCAAAGCAAGCGGGAATAATATTGTCTGCTTGGCAAAGCGTCAAACAAAATCTAGCAGCTATCCGAGCCACCTTTACAGGTCATTCAAGTGCTTCAGCATTGGTTGTGGAATTTTTGCAGATACAAATGTGGGTTGAAACCCCTCTCTCTTGTACAAACAATTTGGGTCTACAATCAATTTAAGAAGTTCATCGGAGCGTTTGTGTTTGCAAATGGTTACATAATCATCTGTTGTATATCGCTAGCCACTCAGTAGCTTTCTGGTTGGTTTAAGGTTCTATTTGGTTTGATGCAGACATCTAAGCAGAGCGGTTTGCTATGAAGCGTCGCTTTGATACTGGCTCGTAAGAAATGCCCTTAACATTTACAAAGAAAAGCTCAAGTAACTTTAGTAAGGGTTTTAAGGGAAATTTTTAGCTCACGAGCAAACATAGTTGAATGATCAAAGTGCGGGGACTTTCTTCTTAGTTTCCCAATCACCGAACAATATGAAAACTTGGATCAAGCCGACGACTCAACTCTCCATGAGTAACATCAAGGCTTTCCCCTGAAAGTTTTCGCTGGTGATTTTAGTTAATTGGTCATAGATATATTAACACAGAAGTGTTCACATGATGTATTCACATACAAAATTATTAACACTTCTTCGTGTGAGTTGAAAGATAATCGTAAGGCAGGCATTACCAGCTAACGCCTCTCATAGATATTTGCCTTAGAGCCATATTTTAACCGCTTGCCTCACGCAACTATGAAGTGCGCGAGCAGAGTGAAGCTTGGAGAAGTGCGCTGCGTCTTGTTACCGCAGAATGCAGAGATTGAGCTGATGTTTAGTCATAAGCATCTGCTAACTATTATCTATCCAAAAAAAAACAGACATCAATCTATTGATTGCAATGTCAACTGCTGTGGTGGTTATAAAAGCGAGGTTTTCTGATTGATGCGACAAACTAAAACATACCGTACTGCACTTGCACCTTGGGCTGTTGTGCGTTGGTTTTCACCCACTGAGCGAACTGTGATTAATCGATTCCGCAGTCGCAGCGATGCGGATGGTCATCTTGCTATATTACGGCGATTGATGCCAGAAGCTGATTTACAAGTCATTGTTGACATGGATCAAGATTAATCTAGAAATTTGAGTATCAGTTACGAATGTAGGAACGGATACACTGAACCTTGTATAATTAAATGATGACAAAACTGCCATCTTCCGTCATTCCCTCTTGCACTTGGAGTCGTCCCATCGGTTTAGGCTGGGACAAACCCTACACAGTCCGCTATGCCAGCAATATTGATGATGGTCCTTGGCATGGAATGCCTTTAGGCGGCTTTGGTGCAGGTTGTATTGGTCGTTCCTCGCGGGGAGACTTTAATTTGTGGCACATTGATGGCGGTGAACATATTTTCCAAAACATCCCCGCCTGTCAATTCAGTGTGTTTGAATCATTTGGCTCATCCTCGCAAGCATATGCTTTGTGTACTGAACCTCCTGAAGATGGCAGCTTGAAATCATGGCAGTGGTATCCAGCAAGTGGAGGTGGGGAGAAAAATCTCACTTCATCATCCCAATTTTTGACGGGAACTTATCACGCCCTGTACCCTCGCAGCTGGTTTGTTTATGAAGGAGTCTTTCAAGCAAACTTAACCTGCGAGCAGTTCTCTCCTATTTGGGCGGCAAATTATCAAGAAACGAGCTACCCAGTAGCAGTGTTTGTATGGACTGCACACAACCCTACTGATGCACCGATCGCTCTTAGTATCATGCTCACCTGGGAAAATATGGTGGGCTGGTTCACCAATGCTCTAAAATCTCCTGAGGTTCGCTTGCGCGATGATGGTAGTCCAGTTTATGAATACCAACCGCGGTTAGGCGAAAGTAAAGGTAATTTTAACTTGATAGTTGAAAATAGTGAATTTATTGGCTTTGAGTTGGCTCGGGTTGGTGTCACTGAACCAGTGCAGGAAGGAGAGGGACAGTGGTGTATTGCCACGCCCAAACATCCCAAAGTGGAGTTATTTTACCAAACCCGGTGGAACCCTATAGGTACGGGTGATGATGTGTGGCAAAGCTTTGCCCAAGATGGCTCTTTGCCCAATTACGTTGATGATACTCCTTCTTGCGAGGGTGAACAGGTAGGGGTGGCTGTTGCTTTACGTTTCACTCTCCAACCAGGCGAAACTCTCGAAATCCCCTTCGCGCTTGCTTGGGATTTTCCTGTTACAGAATTTGCATCCCAGATTACATATTACCGCAGATATACCGACTTTTTTGGTCGAAGTGGTAAGAATGCTTGGGCGATCGCATGCTCTGCTTTAGCTCAATACCAAACTTGGCAACAGCAGATTCAATCTTGGCAACAGCCGATTCTTGATCGCCAAGACTTACCCGACTGGTTCAAAATGGCTTTGTTCAATGAACTTTATGACCTCACCAGTGGTGGAACTCTGTGGAGTGCGGCAACAAAGCGTGACCCAGTTGGTCAGTTCGCCGTGCTAGAGTGCTTAGATTACCGCTGGTATGAAAGTTTGGATGTGCGGCTTTACGGTTCTTTTGCCCTGCTGATGCTGTTTCCAGAACTGGAAAAGGCGGTGATTCGTGCCTTCGCACGGGCAATACCTAAAAGTGACGAAACTCCTCGTGTTATTGGCTACTATTACACAAACGGTGCGGAAAGCCAAATGGCAGTCCGTAAAGCTGCAGGCGCAACGCCTCACGACTTAGGCGCACCCAACGAACACGTTTGGGAAAAAACAAATTATACAAGTTATCAAGATTGCAACCTGTGGAAAGATTTAAGTTGTGATTTTGTGTTGCAAGTATACCGAGACTTTCTACTGACAGGTGCTGATGATGTGGAATTCCTTGCAGAGTGTTGGAATGCTATTGTGCAAACTCTAGACTACCTCAAGAGGTTTGATAAAGATGGGGATGGCATTCCGGAAAATTCCGGTGCGCCTGACCAAACTTTTGACGACTGGCGCTTGCTGGGAGTAAGTGCATATTGTGGCGGTTTGTGGTTGGCGGCGTTGGAGGCGGCGATCGCGATTTGTAATGTTTTACTAAATAACCACCAAAACAGCAAGGTTCTTCTTGGCGATCTTGGCGTCCCTTCGCTTCGCTCGAGGGCAGGCTTGGCGGTTCAAAAATCCATCTATGAAACTTGGCTTGCACAATCTCGCCCTATTTACCAAGAAAAACTTTGGAATGGGCAATACTATCGACTCGATAGTGAGAGTGGATCTGATGTGGTGATGGCAGACCAATTATGTGGGCAATTTTATGCTCGTCTCTTGGCGTTGCCAGATATTGTACCTGTTGAGTGTGCCTTCTCTGCCTTAAAAACAATTTACGATGCTTGCTTCCTCAAGTTTTACAATGGCAAGTTTGGTGCGGCTAACGGTGTTCGTCCTGACGGTTCACCCGAAAACCCCAATGCAACTCATCCTTTGGAAATTTGGACAGGGATAAATTTTGGCTTAGCTGCAATTCTAGTGCAAATGGGAATGAAAGATGAGGCTTTTAGAATGGCAGATGCTGTAGTGCAGCAAGTTTATGACAATGGGCTACAATTCCGCACACCTGAAGCCATCACTGCTGTGGGGACTTTCCGCGCCAGTACTTACCTCCGGGCTATGGCAATTTGGGCAATTTATTTAGTGATGAGTGATGAGTCATCTTCCCCTACTCCCCCAGTGCCAACACGCTTCGGATAATCGATAAACTCCAAACGCAACCTACAACTGTTCCCTATCTATTATGTAAAATTAAGATTCTGCACCTAATAACTCAAGTCGTTTTCATCTGTCATATAATATTTCTTTCGTCTATTTTCCGGACTTGAGCGACTAACTACAGAAATAATATTTGGGAGTCATCATAGAATATATCGAAGAGCCCTGAGTTTTCTGAACTCAGGGTAAGGAATTTTTTGTTGAACAATCTAAATACTGCTAGTTTTAGACACACAAACAACTAGTAATCCAAAGAAAAGAAATGTTCACTACTGACAATCTAAGAAATCAGTTTATTTCAATTCAAAATTTTTGTAAACCCACTGATAAACGATGAACTCCTTTTCGTCGTTAACAGCTCAAACCGAGCAGAATTCCACAAGTCAACAGCAGTGTCCCACAGCAAGCCCTAGTATCCTCAACTTTTTGAGGCTAGTTGTCGAGGATACGACTCTAGTATCAGATTTTAGTAAAGTTTGGGTTGTGCGTGAGTTTCAGCTAGGTGACGATTTAACTACCTATAATCTCGATAGAAAAACCCAAGACACGAACAATGTTCTTTACTTAGTTTGTCAAGGTCGAGTGCGACTGCTTGGGTTTGACGCAACCGTTGGAAAAGAAGTATCAACTCAGTTGCTTTTAGCTCAGCAAACTTTTGGAGCAGACCATTTATTCTGCAATCAACCTTTACCATATCGGGCAATTGCAGCTAGTGCTGGTTGTGTGGCGCAAGTTACCATTCCTAACCTCGTGTCTTGGCTAGAGCGAATACCTAATTTGCAAAAGCATTTACAGCAAGTCGTTTTTGAGCGTCAAGCGTTAATTTTCTTTAAAACTTGCACTGAGTTATCCTGGCAAAAAAATTATACTCTGCGGCAATTCCTACCTTATTTAGTACAAAAAAAGATAGATGCTGGCTCATCTTTAACCGAAGTGACTCCCCCTAAAGAAGGGCGCTTTTGGCTGATGAGTGGAAAAATCTCTACTCAAGAAGCAGAAAAGCCACCAGTGGTAGGAAATAGCTGGGGATATCCTGAGACGCAGTTACCAGCTTGGAGCGCTGAAACGGACTTGCAAGTCTACCAGCTAAGCGTAGAACATTGGGAGTCAGCAACGGCGATTGCCCCTGAATTATCTCCTACTCAGTGCGAGGAAGAGGACAAGGGACGTCTACAAAATTCAAAATATGTCCTGCGGACACGCTACGCGAACAAAATTCTAAAATCTCTACCCACAGTCCCACCTGGGCTCAACCCAGAGTTAGAGGGTTTAAAAGCTGCTGAAACCATAGCAGATATTCACTTTTCTCAAGAAGGAATTCCTCCCCACCGCTCAATAACGCGGTTATGGCGACGAAGACCCTTCATTCAACAACAAAGTTCATCAGATTGCGGCGCGGCGTGTTTGGCGATGATTAGCCGCTACTGGGGTAAACGTTTTAGTCTGAACACGTTGCGGAATTTAGCTCAGACAAACCGTCTAGGTGCATCGCTTTCAGACTTAGCAGATGCAGCCCAAAATTTGGGATATCAAGCGCTACCAGTGCGGGCTTCTTTGAATGTGTTGGAGTTGCAAAAGCGTCCCTGGATTGCTCACTGGCAAGGAATTCACTATGTTGTCGTTTGGCAAGTCAAAGGCGATCGCGTGTTGATTTGTGACCCAGCAATTGGGAAGCGATCGCTCACTCGCCAAGAGTTTGAAGAGAATTGGACACAATATGGTCTTTGCTTATCCCCTACCGAACGCTTCAAGGCGTTCAAAGACGAAAAAATTTCCCTTTTGGGTTTTTGGCAGGTTTTTTGGCAACACCGTATTTTACTGGGGCAAATCATTCTCGCCTCAGTGCTGCTGCAGGTGTTTGGGTTGGCAACACCTATATATGCTCAGGTGGTTCTCGACCAAGTCATGTCACAAAAAAGCCTAGCCACTCTCAATGTCCTTGCTGTCAGCTTCCTGATCTTTGGTATCTGGCGCATTGCCTTAACAGCAGTACGTCAATACCTACTGAACTACTTTTCCAACCGCATCGACACAACATTGATGGGTAGCTTTATTAGTCACACCCTGCGATTACCGTTGCAATTTTTTGCATCCCGTCAGGTAGAGGATATTATCACCCGCGTTCAGGAAAACCGAAAAATCCAACTGTTTCTTACCCGTCAAACGGTCAGTACTGTGTTGGATGGTGCGATCGCAGTTGTCTACCTGGGATTGATGGCTTATTACAACTTGCAACTCACTCTGTTGGTGTTGGTGTTGCTTGTACCAATAATCGTTTTGACTTTGGGGATAAGTCCATCTCTCAAAACAGCGTCGCGGGAAACCTATAACAAATCAGCAGCACAAAACTCCTCATTGGTTGAAATAGTTACTGGTATTGCCACAATAAAAACAGCAGCATCTGAGCAAGGATCGCGTTGGCATTGGGAGCAGCGCTTCACGGATATGCTGGAAGCGCGGTTTCACTCTCAAAAACTGGCTCATAAGTTCCAACTTGCAAAGAGCATGATCAATCACTTTAGGAACACAGCGGTGTTGTGGTATGGAACAACCTTGGTGATTCACCAACAGATGTCGGTTGGTCAATTTGTCGCTTTTCATATGCTCATCGGCAGTGCAATCAACCCTGTTCTAGCGTTGCTAGGGTTGTGGGATGAGTTCCAAGAAATGCTCATCTCTATGGAACGGCTCAACGATGTCTTAACTGCTCAGCCAGAAGAAAATCCTCAAAAACCACTACTGGTGCTACCCCCAATTCGCGGTGATGTTTGTATTGAAAATGTCACTTTCCGTTTTAGTCAAGATGAACAACCCAACACCCTGCAAAATGTTTCCTTCAAAATCAAAGCAGGGCAAACCATTGGTATTGTCGGTTCCAGCGGTTCAGGGAAAAGCACTCTAGTCAACTTGCTTGCTGGTTTATATCGTCCCAACAGCGGACGTATTTTGATTGATGGACATGATATTGCTCATGTTTCACCTCAATCATTGCGAAGTCAGTTGGGGGTGGTACCACAAGAGTGTTTTTTGTTTTCCGGAACTCTTTTAGAAAACATCACGCTTTATAGCTCAGAATATACCCTAGAGCAGGTTATAGCCGCTGCACAACTAGCAGAAGCGCACACCTTTATCCAATCGCTACCTCTGGAGTACAATACCCGAGTCGGAAAAGGGGGAATAACGCTTTCGAGTGGACAGCGACAAAGAATAGCAATTGCTCGTGTCCTTCTGAAAAACCCACGAATTTTGATTTTGGATGAAGCCACGAGTTCACTAGATATAGAATCTGAGCCTCAATTTCTAGAAAACATAGCTCGGTTTAGTCGCGTCAGTGTTGCTGCTCCTAGTGAAGCTCGCACTACCTTTATCATTGCCCATCGTCTTTCTACTGTTCGCCATGCTGACTGCATTCTTGTTTTAGACCAAGGTAGTCTTGTTGAGCATGGTACCCATCAAGAGTTAATGAACATTGGCGGTCTTTATAACCACTTCATCTAGCAGCAATTATATCTATAACCTCATACAAAGTTGCTTTGTTTCCACAGTATTCGAGAAGACAGGGTATAAGCCTCTACAGGCTCATACCCCACACCTTTATACCCTTATATTTCTACTGCTCTGTGTCAGTTAGATTTGAAAATAGGCGCAAATATTTACTAAATCTACTTAGGAACATCCTAGGCAACCTTTCTTTTTTTATCCGAATAAAGTAAATAATTATGCACAGTTGCAATCTGCTACTTTTGCTTTGTTAAAAACCCTGAAGAAGTGTTTTGTTATATTCAAAACACCCTACTTGCAAAATCTTTGAAATTATACCACACAAATGTAATGAAACAACTTAATACCAGTATTGAATGAATTGATTATTGTGCCAAATCCATAACAGATTCATTGTAAATTTGCAATCACATAGGAAAAGCAAAGCCTTACTTTGCGTGCAGATTAACTCAGATAACGAAAAGAAGACATTTTCCGGAAATGGTAAAAAGGATTATTATGATTTGGCTTTAGTAAAGATTGTCTAAATGCTACTTCTGCTGATATATTTTTAAAGTAGTAGGACATTTAGTAACGGTAAAAAAATCCATAAGTCTTGGGAATATAAAACCTTTAGAGCAATTATGGATGAGGGGTCAAACCCCCAATATTTAACAACTAAGGGACAAAACGTAAACGGGATAATACTTAAGTAAATATAGAAACACTTGAGTAAAATTCCTTGAAAAAATGCAGATGGAGTAGATGACATTTACAAAAAAAAATAGTATAAATACGAATATGGTTATTAACGATTAGGGATGAGCAATTTTTCTCCACCACCCTAAAAAGTATGCGATTTTACTTAATAGCTCCTAATTATTTGGTATAAAATTGGAATAGAAATCTACCAAAAAAAAAGACATTAGATTAGGAGTAAGTGAAATTTGAATCAGACACAAAAGCATCTACTGAAAGCCAGGCGAAGACTTTTTCATTTCAGACATATGACACAGAGAAAGTAAATTTAAGCCTGTGGCAACGCTGAGCAAAAGTTACAGTCGATCAGTCACCAGCAACTGAGCGGTATTCAAAGAAAACTCATAAGAGTCATCACCCTCACTTGTATCGTATCCGTCTGTATACATTGCTTTTTTACAAATTAGCTGCTGCATTTGATAGCGAGATAACATCATTCCGGCTTAGCAGCAAAAAGACTTGAATAGAAAGTCAGGTTTGGGATCATCAGGACAGAGCATGAACAGTATCATCAGGTTAAATGCAATCGAAACCTCAAGCCAAGCAGAGAATTCAGGGATGAATTTTCAGAACTTGTATTCCTACTGTGATTTGGTTTCTGAAAAGGGTTTCATCTACTCCAGTCATGTAGCTTCAACAAAAGCTGCTTTACCAAAAGCATCTACAGATACACATACCGCCACAGTTACAAACTCTGAAACAGCCTCTAAGAATACAGGGTATTGGTCTACATCCTTACAGCCATTGCTCGAGCAACTACCCTTAACCCTTGCTCATCTAGTCACGCCCAAGAGCATAGCTTTTTTTACGGTTGTAGTCGTTTGGGCGTGGACAGGAAAGATTGAACAGGTCAATCAAATTCGAGGAAAATTTGTAGCATTAAGCGAGCCTCAGAAACTTCAGCTACAACATTTGGGTAAAGTCGTTAATACTGGGGTAGAAGACGCTCAACAGTTGAAAACGAGTGAAGTCGTCGCAGAATTAGACAGTGGACTCTTGGGTGCAGAAGTTGAAGTGCAAACGCAACATTTAGCAGCTGACCAAATGCAGTTCAAGCACATCAAAGATTTGATGGCTCAGACTCGAATGCTGGCTCAAAGGAGCGCCTCACTCAAGGCTCAAGAAAAACAAGCTGGCTTAGGAGCATTAGACACGCTCGAACCACAAAATGCAGAAATGCCAGTACAGCCATCAGAACGACTAAAGCCAAGGGAGATTCAACAATTGGCGAAGGGAATGACTCACTTGCAAGCTCAAAAAGTGCAAACTCATCTCGATACATCTGTAAAGCGGGATTTCAGCACGAGTTCAAAAACAGCCGTATCTATTTTTCCAACTGCTAAACCCCTTAAGAAATTGGCTCAGATAGATCGATTTAAAGTTGGATTGGCTGGTAAAGATATCACAAATAAGAGAAAAATCATCAAATTAAAAGCAGATCAAACAGCCACTGCAAAATAATTCCCCACCGTCGAATCGCTGATATTTTCTTTCAGAGAATTTCCGTCTTTGCATGCAGAGAACAATTGATAAACCGTCAATTGGGCTACAAACAACCTAACAAACTGATAAACTCATTCATTTCCACCACAATATGAACACTATGAATCAAGATGTTTCGAGCGCTAGGAACTTAGATAAAAAACTTCCTTCAGAACAATTTGACCAAGTCGTTGAGGCGATTCTTGCTGGTAAGTATTCCTGGGCTTGTGTTCTCATGCTACGTTTTGCTGGCTACAATCCTCTACACTACATTCCCTACCGCACCTACAATCGGCTACTCAAAGAGAATACCCACGTTAACAGGTCAAATCAACAGCAAAACGACAATATCAAAATTGCTAAGCTACCCTCCGACAAAAGGTCCCAAAGCCATGTGACACCAGCAAGCTGCCTGAGCAAAATTAAAGATTTAGCTTATCTTGAGGTAGTTGGCAAGAAAAAAACAGAAATCCGTGGTGGTAATTTGGAACAGTGGTTAACAACACAAGTTCATGAGTATGAATCCACCAATCCTGAAATGGCTCCAGAAAAAATCAATATTTTTCCTTAAAATTCTGTGAATTCAATTACAAACTCGTTGGAGTCAATAGATACTGATAGACAGTTGATTTTGTTGCTTAGTGTCTGCCATGCTGATTTCATATCTACAGCATGGCAGTTTTTTATTTTCCGAAAAATTTTATATTTTTTATTTAAAATCTGCCAAAATGGCAATTTTATACTAATAGTTTTGTATAAATTATTAATAGCATCAAAAAAATGATGATTAAAGTTCATTCTAAAGGAGAGAAGAAATGACTATAAATAATTATTTTTGAGTGTAAAACATATTGGGATGATTGCTGAAGCAGTCAGTACCCACTGGAGTAGAGAACTCCTATAGATAGATTGACAGATCCAACGTTGCTTATGGTGGTTCTTTTTCCCACAAAGTCTGAGCAAAGAGAAATTGGAGGGGTCTGTTCCCCCAATCCAAACTTCCACGGCTGCTATCTAGTCGGTGTAGGTTGCAGCAACGCTCTCCAGAACTTTCAGTGTGGAAAATGAAAAAGCAACGCTAAACTGTTATCTTGGCTGGTAAAACTTATAGCTCTTTCGGTTCTCTCTTAATGATTGTCATCCTAGTCCTCCCAAAATAGGATGATGAGTGCTTAGTAAACTTGCAATTTATGCATAAATGACTGGAAGCTAAAACAACAAATAAGCTTCCAGTTTTTGTTTGAAAAACTACTGAAATGATAATTCCACTGATGTTAATAGTGAGGGTGCTAAGTACGTGGGCAGAAAGAAATGCTCATTAAACTTCTTGCATAAGTTCATTCTTTTGTATATGAAACTCCAGATAGATGCATATGGGCGCAGATAATTTATGTGTGTTTCCCTGCACGGCATTTGCTTCCACTGCTAGTAACTAGAGCAACGCAGTGCTTCGTCCATCTGCGGTTCCAAATAGCCCTAAAAGGTAATTTTTGCAAGAAATGTATTTTCTGTTTAATTTTCGCCCGCTTACTTATAGGTAAAATTTAACCATCGTAACTTGGATTGAGAAACAGTGTAGACGTCCGTAAATTCCAATGAAGGACTTTTCAAAAATAGTTATTGAAACTGAAGAAATTATCAACTTCCTTAAAAGTGAAATGAGTTATAAGGAAGTATGCCAGAAAATTTTGTATCAAAGAGTGATAAGTCAGACTGCAAGGGAAAGAGGAATAACTGTAACAGCAGAAGAAATTGAGGCTGAGGCGAACCGCCAGCGTCGCGAAAGGGGTTTGGAAAAGGCTGCGGATACGCTCTTATGGTTGGGAGAGCAGTTTATGACTCCACACGAGTGGGAAGTCGGAATTCAGAATCATCTGCTGGCACAAAAGTTAGCTGAGGTGTTGTTTACTCAGGACGTAGAAAAGTTTTTTGTCCAAAATCGTTTGGAATTTGAGCAAGTCATTTTGTATCAAATCGTTGTTGCCAATGAAAAACTTGCTCAAGAACTTTATTATCAAATTGAGGAAGGTGAAATTAGTTTTTATGATGCTGCTCACCTTCATGATATTGATAGCGATCGCAGACACAAGTGTGGTTATGAAGGAAAAATCTATCGTTGGGTGTTAGAGCCTAAGATAGCTGCTGTAGTCTTTAGTACACCACAAAATCAGTTGATGGGTCCTCTTAAAACCGAGCAAGGTTTTCATCTTTTGATGGTTGAAGAGTTTATCCCAGCGGAGTTAACAGCCCAAAGATATCAAGAAATTTTGAATAAGATGTTCAAACACTGGCTAGCTACTGAGCTAGATCATATGCTTCTCTCTTAACAAACGATAAAGCAATGACACCTCTTTAAGCAAATGCTTTGCCTAGAAGTAGATTTATTCGTAGTTGTTCAAGCAACTATAACTTCGTTAACCAATTTTTATCCATTTCCCCATGATCCTGTGTTGCCCTAACGCCCGACTTCGATTTCTGTCCATAGTAAAAAAGCACCCAATGGAAGTATTCGTTTTCTCTTAACACTAGTTTTAGATGAAGAAGAGGGGTAAAGGGGAAAGGGGAAAGGGGAAAGGGAACCCCAGCCACGCAGCCATCAGGGGTTTCAAGCATGGACGCTGATTTTTATCGCACATAGTGCCGAAAAAATCTTCTTTTTTTGTTCTCCGCAATTAAGATAGGGGCAACCTACCCGTGGGGAAAAGCTTTTTGTTCTCCCCCTTTACCCTTTTCCCGCAAACCCATTTCCCCTTCTTGGTAAACAAGGTAACTCGCTTAGGAGCATATTACTTTTTTGGGCAGATGCTCACGCTGTCAGCACGAATACATTTTTAACATTAATTCATACTTCATTGTTTTTATAAAATATACTTATATATCAGTTACTCAAATTGGTGCTATATTTTTTCTTCTTTACAGATTTATTTACAGTAGTGTTCACTTGACTTATCGCTTTTATATAAAAAAAATTAATTAATATAACAATTTCATATATATGCTTTATATTTTTTCTAACTAGGCTTTCAACATAAATTAAATGAAATTTATTTTCTCAGTAAACCTATTGTAAAGTTTTTATGAAACATGAGGAAAAAATGAAGATTTTATTAAAAAGCCTTGACAAAAGGTATGAGAATTTACTAATTAATGGATTTGGTACTGTATAAGAGGATCATGTTAAATTAAGTATTGGAGTAGTATCTTAGGAAACTTTACTCATATAGCAATCTCCTGGATTAATAAAAAGAACTAGCTGTAGCTAGTTAACAGGTATACGTAGTGATCTAGCCTGTGTGAACTGACTTTTAACAATCCAGCCTTAAAGCAGGATTTAAACTTTTTTTAAAAGGGTTAATTAGTTCAATCATTTTGAGATTAGCTGCTAATCCTTTCGAGAGAGTTCAGTCAAGCCCTCAGAATTCGTGACTCGACGCCGCTATTTCCCTATGAGTTCTTACGTCTCTATCAAATTTTGATAGAGGTTAGAATACAGTGATTTTGTTGCAGCAGATTTGAGGTAACCCCTTGGAACTACAGGGAGGGCGTTGCTGAATCAAGGAATAATGTAAAGAAAAATAAATTTCTTGAGAAG
Source organism: Scytonema sp. HK-05 (assembly GCF_963872035.1). NCBI lineage: Bacteria > Bacillati > Cyanobacteriota > Cyanophyceae > Nostocales > Scytonemataceae > Scytonema > Scytonema sp. HK-05. The sequence continues at coordinate 65,800 of NZ_CAWMYC010000114.1, read as the reverse complement.
CTGCGTAAAATCCCTAGCCAACTTCCGATAAATCAATAAGGGTTCAAATCAGGACCACCCTATTTCATACTTCCTGTCTGTGATGGAAGTGGTAAACGAAATAACATGTATAATAGATGACATAAATTGAGCAAGATACTGTTGTTTATCAGGGACACAGCCACCATGCTTTTTCGCGTATCTAACCCAAGTTGCATAATTCGTTCGCTAGCAAGATTCTGCGGATTTTTGCTAGCTGATGCGTATGTACAGCTTCTTGATTTATGAGAGAAACAAAAAATAATTTGATGTGTCTGCAACTCTTGGACGACCGTATTGATTCAGGTTTACCCCATAAACGTGCTCAGATAAGGGAACCAAGAAGTCGCTTAACCCAGGAATAACCCCCCTAAACCCCATAAAACTAGGAGGGCGACTTCCAGGGTTAGCAGCACATCATATACTCACTTAATTAGCTTCCCACAGCTAATTAAATATACAGCTGTCAATCCTTTGCTCAGGAACTTGCGACAGCTGTAGCGGATTCATATGCCCACAATTCGTATATAACGGCAACTGGTAACAATTATGTCATACCAATCAGGTCAAACACAAGCATTTGTAAAGCCGCAACTTCGTCAGCAGCAAGCTTTTGGGGCAGTTGTGACGGACGCGGGCATTACTATCCGCAACTGGTAATCCAACCGAAAACTAATTTCCATTGGTCATCACATCGAGTTGAGACCAAAGACGAATTGTTTCGGTGGAGGAAAGGTAATGCCATCAAAAATTTCGCAACAACAGCTATATCAACAACTCACTACAGCTTTGGGTGAGACATCACAACAGGAACTGGCAGAGTGGTTCACACAAGCACAAATCGTGGAGCCTGCACCCACAAAGCAGTTCTGGTTTTCAGGTGATAGTCCCGGAATATATATAATTCTTTCTGGCAAAGTCAGACTGTTGGATAGTGCGGAGAACTTAATCACAACTCTTGGTCCTGGCTCGTCATTTGGGGAAGCAACACTGTTTGCACAACAAGACTTTGTGCCATACGCCGCTAGAGCATCAAGCAACGTCAAGCTTTGCTATCTCAAACAAGAGATATTGCAAGCATTGATGGAGAAATATCCCAATATTCGCACTTACCTCTCCAAAAAAGCACAATTGTGGGATTTGGTGATGATATATCGGCAAAACTCGCAACTAGAGTGCCAGCCATCAGATGTACCAGGGATACTCAAAGCCTTATCGCTATTTGAACAGCACACCCTGGACACCAATGAGGAAATATCCGCACCACCAGATGCTTTGTGGCTGCTGTACAAAGGGGAACTGCGGCATACTCAGGGTCACAGGCTGACACCAGGGAAAATTGTGGCACACCCACAACAGGGTATTTGGCAGGCGACACAACCAAGCATCGCCTACATTCTCCAGGATTCTCAATGGCAGGCAGTTAGTGAACACTGGCAGCAATTGGCACAATTCGTTGATCCCCAAGAACGTCCACCCGTCATTAAAGACCAAAAGCCACGTCCTAGTAAGTCAAAACCAGAAAGAATAGCCAGTTCTGGAAACGTCATACCCTTTCCCCAACGTTCCTTAACGTCAACACAAAAGCCAAAAAAATCACGCCCCTACTTTCCCAGCCCGAAGGTAAAAGCGGCGCAGGTGTGGGGACAGTGGAGTAAGAGTTATCCCTTCATGGCACAACAAAGCGCCGCTGACTGTGGTGCTACGTGCTTGGTGATGATTGGGCGCTATTGGGGCAAGCGCTTGAGTGTCAATCGACTGCGGGAGTTAACCAACGTTAACCGTTCTGGTGCATCACTGCGTGCTTTAGCCGCTGCTGCCGAAAGCATGGGCTTTGCTACCCGTCCAGTCAAAGCCAGTCTTGACAAATTTGCTCAACAACCTTTACCAGCGATCGCCCACTGGGAAGGCAAACACTACATTGTCGTCTATGAAATTACCAGAAATAAGGTCATTGTCTGTGATCCCGCGATCGGTCAACTAAGCCTAACCCATGCTCAGTTCAATGCTAAGTGGACTGGGTATGCATTGCTGTTGCAACCCACAGCGCTGCTTAAAGAGGCTGAAGAAGCAAGTGCATCATTTTGGCAGTTTTTTGAGATAGTCAAACCTCACTCCAAGGTACTGCTGGAAGTATTTATTGCTTCAGTCGTGATTCAGGTTTTTGGACTAGTCACGCCACTCTTGACTCAGCTGCTGTTGGACCGAGTCATTGTCCAAGGCAGTACCCTGACTCTCAACGCTGTCGGTTTGGGATTGGTGATCTTTGGTCTGTTCCGCATCGTGATGAACGGCGTGCGGCAATATCTGCTAGACCACACGGCAAATCGTGTCTCTGTAGCACTGCTGGTGGGTTTTATCAAACATACCTTCCGCTTGCCGTTGGCGTTCTTCGAGTCGCGTTACGTCGGCGATATTGTCTCTCGCATCCAAGAGAATCAAAAAGTTCAACGTTTCCTCACTGGCGAAGCACTGTCAATTTGCTTGGACTTGTTGACAGTATTTATCTATATGGGATTAATGTTCTGGTACAACTCTTCGATGGCATTGCTCGTGCTGTTGATTGTGCCGCCATTTTTCTTGCTAGCACTGTTTACCACGAGTATTTTACGTCGCATCTCCCGAGAGATTTTTACTGCTGGTGCTGAAGAAAACAGCTACCTGATTCAATCCCTGACAGGTATTCGGTCTGTACGCTCAATGGCGATTGAACAAACCGTGCGCTGGCGTTGGGAGGAACTTTTAAACAAATTAATCAAAAAAAGTTTTACGGCTCAAGTTATTTCCAACCGCCTGCAAATTATCAGTGCAAGTATTGAAACTTTAATCAATACAGGATTACTGTGGTACGGAGCATGGCTGGTCATTCAGAACCAGCTGACCATTGGGCAATTAATTGCTTTCAATATGTTATTAGGCAACGTCATTCATCCTTTCCAGCGACTGGCGGTGCTGTGGAATCAATTGCAGGAAGTCATCGTTTCTGTTGAACGGATTAACGATGTCCTAGAAGCCCAACCAGAAGAAGACTTGCTCTCCTCACCCCGTCAGTCTTTAACGAGACTTCAAGGGAGAATTCGCTTTGACAATGTCACTTTCCGCTATCACTCAGAAAGCGAGAATAATGTCCTAGAAAATCTTAGCTTTGAAATCCAGCCTGAACAAACAGTCGCAGTGGTCGGGCGCAGTGGTTCTGGAAAGACGACTTTGTCAAAGTTAATTTTAGGTTTATATCCCCCGACAGAGGGCAAAGTCTTAATTGACGGTCAAGATGTCAGTAATATTTCTCTAAAATCACTGCGTTCTCAAATTGGTGTCGTAGACCAAGATAACTTTTTGTTTGGCGGTACGATTCGAGAAAATATCAGCATTGCCCACCCAGAAGCCTCTATAGAAGAGATTATCGAGGCAGCGCGTTTAGCTGGGGCGGATGAGTTTATTGTGCAACTACCAATGGGTTACGAAACCCAAATCGGTGAAGGTGGTGGGATGCTTTCTGGCGGACAACGCCAACGTCTAGCTATAGCCCGCGCATTGCTAGGGAATCCCCGATTTTTAATTTTTGATGAAGCCACCAGCAACCTAGATGCGGAGTCAGAACGCATCATCCAGAACAACCTGAAAACCATTCTGACTGGACGCACCAGTCTGATTATTGCCCATCGCCTTTCCACCGTACGGAATGCCGACTTGATTCTGGTGTTAGACCGAGGCGTCTTGATAGAAAGCGGGACACACGACGAATTAATCGCCAAAAAAGGACATTACTACTACCTCAACCAGCAACAACTTCCCCAAGCTGGTTGAGTTGGGAGTCGGTTATAGGGTACAGGTTACAGTTTGTCCCTTGTCCCCTTGTCTTCCCCTACTCCCTCCACCTCTCGATTTCAGGTGATACTATGCCACACCCATCTCGTCATTCACAATCTGCGCTTGCCAGAAGCGAGCCGGATGATTATCTAAATAAAGATGACACTATAATTACGGAAAATACTGAGAAAGCACTCAACGCGACAAGCGAGGAAAACGATTGGTATTACGGCACGGAGGAACTGCTAGATGCTTTACCTAAAGTCTGGACGCGTTCTTTGCTATACGTGTTGGTAGCCTTTGCAGGGATTGTCTTACCTTGGACAATGGTCTCGAAAGTTGATGAGACAGGGAGCGCTAGAGGGCGTATTGAACCGAAAGGTGCTACCCAAAAATTAGACAGTCCAGTGGGCGGGGGCGTCACTGTTGTCAGGGTCAAAGAAGGCGAAACCGTAAAGGCTGGTCAGGTTCTGATGGAATTAGAGTCAGATGTCTTAAGAACTGAACTCAACCAGATTCTGACAAAGCTCGACGGGCTACAGAATCGGCGCGAGTCCTTAGAACTACTCAAAAATCAATTGACGCTTGGTGTGAGTACTCAACAGCAACAAAACCAGGCTCAACAATTGGCAAAACAGTCTCAAGTACAGCAGGCGCGACAGAATCTTGATGCTCTCAAAGCTGTCTATAACTTAAACAAAGAGGAAAAACTGGCTAAAGTTAACCAGATGCAGCAAGCCCTTGAGTCTAGCAAGGCTGCTTATAAATTAGCATCCGTTCGTTTGCAAGCTTCTCAAGAAAAAGTCCCACGCTATCAAAAAGCCTATGAAGACGGAATCATGTCACTTGACCGCTTCAAGGAAGTAGAACAGACGGCAAAAGAAGACTCTGAACGCCTTGCGCAAGCTGGCTCTGATATTTCTCAGGCTGAGTCGAGGCTTAAAGAGCAACAAAGCACTTACCAGAAGACGATTCATCAGGCTAACTCGGAAATCGAGCAAGCCCAACTGCGCTTACAAGAAGAACAGCGTAACTATCAAAGCCTGATTCATACAGGTCAACTCGCACAACTCAAAGCCTCCGAACAACTCAAAGAACTGCAAACACAAATCAAATCCCTGCAATCGGAAATTGCCCAGACGGGGAGTCAGGTTACATCCTTAAAGATTCAGTTAAGACAACGAGTCGTGCGATCGCCTATTAACGGTGTCATTTTTGAGTTGCCCATAACCAAGCCAGGAGCCGTCCTACAACCTGGTCAGAGAGTTGCTCAAATTGCACCTCAAGGTGCTGGCTTAATACTCAAGGCTAGTATGCCTAACCAGCAAAGCGGCTTCTTGAAAGTGGGTATGCCGGTCAAAGTCAAGTTTGATGCCTATCCTTTCCAGGAGTATGGCATCGTGGCTGGGAAAGTGAATAGGATTTCTCCAGACTCTAAAGTTACTCAAACACCTCAAGGCAACATAGAAAGTTTTGAGTTAGAAATCGCTTTGAATCAGCCATATATCCAGAACGGCGATAAACGTATTGCATTAACTCCTGGACAGACAGCCACTGCTGAGGTGATTGTCCGTCAGCGTCGTTTGATTGATTACATCTTAGACCCGTTTAAGAAACTGCAAAAAAGCGGGTTAGACCTTTAGTCAAAAATCCAAACTCTAAAATCTTTGGAGGAATTGCCGCATGCCAAACAGTTTGACTATTTTTCGTGAAGACGTCATTCACCACATCAAACTCTCGTGCCAAATACCTGGAGTTGTAGAGGCGATCGCTTTTCAAAAAATTATGACTAAAGCAGCACAAGAGGCAGGTATTACAGTCACACCAGAAGAACTACAGCAAGAAGGAGATAAACTGCGGGTTGCTAAGAAACTTGTTAAAGCTCAAGACACCTGGACATGGCTGAAGAAACATCACCTGTCTCTGGATGATTTTGAAGAATTAGCCCACAACAACATACTTTCTCAAAAGTTGGCGCACCATCTATTTGCTAATAAGGTCGAACAGTTCTTTTACGAACACCAACTTGATTATGTTGCTGGTGTCACTTACGAGGTCATCTTAGAAGATAGGGACTTGGCATTGGAACTTTTTTATGCACTCCAAGAAGGCGAAATTACTTTCCAAGAAATCGCCCGCCAATACATTCAACAGCCAGAACTCCGTCGTGCTGGTGGATATCAAGGAACCCGACGACGCACAGATTTTCGACCGGATATTGCTGCTGCGGTATTTGCTGCCAGTCCACCAGAAATACTCAAGCCTATTGTGACTCCAAAAGGAGTCCATCTAATTTGGGTTGAAGAAATCATTCAACCCAAATTAGATGAGGAGTTGCGCCTTGCGATCCAGCAACAATTGTTTTCTGGATGGCTACAGCAACAATTTGAAACACTGGAGATATTGACTCTGCTTGATTCCGATACTCATCCTCAAGCATCAGAGGATGTGTTGATGCAGGCTTAAGTTCAGTTTTCAGTTAGTCTCCATGATGTTAGGAGATTTTAAAATTTGTTTATTTACATACAAATAAATTGGGTTAGATTTAACCATTTTTTTGAAAAAGGATAACTGATAACTGATTAGGTCAGGGTGAGTATTGCTAAAAAGGATTTTTGTATTTAGAGCTTCAAGAATTATCCAACTTTTTTTACTAACTTTTTGACCAACAGGAGGTCATTTTTATGAAAATTGACTGAATATTAAATACTTCTAAAAAAGTTTAATTTGACGTTTTAACGAGAAGTTAAAGCAGAAGTTTATGGGCTTTTTCCTACAAAAGAAAATAGCTCATACAATTGCAATGCTTGATTTTTAATGCTCTTTTTTAATAAGAAAAACTTACGTAAATAGCCATATATTCAAAAAAATAATAAATAAAAATAATCTTAAAAATATGGATTATCTAAAATAGAATGCTATAGTTATATATGTAACCAAAAATAAGTTTGGTTGCAAAGATAAAACGAAAAACAACAAGTAATTCCCAGGACAATACCATGATTATTTCTGATATCTCTCACATCGAAGTTGCTGCTGAAGACAATCAAGTTCAAGGTGGATTTGCATCAGCAAGTGCAAGTTCCGGTGCATACGCTAACGGTACCAACTTCGCTACCACAAATACCAACACTTATACCAGTGCTAATTCTGGCTACCCCTACTACTACCCCTACTACTACAGCCCCAATAGTGCTTCCTCTAGCTCATCCTCTAACTCAACTGCTGCATAGGCACAACTTTGCCAAGAGGCATACTAACTAGAAAGTAAAAATCGCTGAAAGTTGTTAAACAGCTTTCAGCGATATATCCACTTGGAAAAGGGGGAAATTATGAGCCGATTAAAAGTTGTTGACCTAAGCTTTTTTGAAACTGAACTTCCAAGTGATAATCAAGTGCATGGCGGACTTGCAGTTGGACTTACTGTCAACTCACCTACAAGTAGTGTCTCAACCTTTGCTGCCTCTGATTCAAGTTCAGGTTCCAATGTAACTTATTCCTTTAACCCAGCTACTGGCGCATATAGCTATAACATTGGCTATGGATATAAATATGCTGTCGCTGGTGCTGCTGCTGGTGCTGCTGGTAATGGACCTACTTACAGCACTACCTATACAAATGCAAGTGCTTCATAAAACTTGGTAACACAAGTTTTAGTTCAATACGCTATTGAGTATAAGCCTCGACAAAGTACGTGGTTTTATTCAATAGCTTTTCTGTTATGTTGACACCAATTCAGACAAATCAACTACTAATTCTCAGGAGAACAATATCATGATTATCAATGACCTGTCTGAGTTAGAAATTATTGCTGAAGAAGCAAAAGAAGTTCAAGGTGGATTTCAGTATCCTCCTTCGCAGGCAAATGCAAATGCATATGCATATGCATATGCATCTGGTAACAATGTTGCTATCACCTTTACCACAACTTATACCAATGCATCCTCCTACTCGAATGTTATCTCTGGCTCTAATAGCTAAAGATTTGTTGAACGCCGTACTCAGTAGATTGTAGAAATTGCTGAAAGGGTTGTAGAGACGTTGCATGCAACGTCTCTACAGGGTTTGGATGATACACAAACCAATCAAAACTAGTGCGATAGACTACTAGGGCTAAACAAACAAAGCGCGCGCAGGCGGGCTGTATATAACTTTCAAGGGATTAAAAGTAGGATTTGGTCTTTTGCTAGGTTGAGCAACGAAACCTAGTGGTCTGTTTCATTAATTCTAATGGGTTACAAGATCCCCGACAACTTTTACGAAGTCGGGGATCTGACCCCTACGACATGTCAAAATTAATGACATGAACCACTAGCCTACGTGAGATACCAAGAAAGGAATAGGTCGTCTTCGAGTCTCAGCGTTTTCCTGGCTTACTAATCAGGAATCTAAGATAGCTGCTTTGCGTTTACGTTTCCCGGTCATGCCAAGCATCGCACAACCAAAGAGTAAACTAAGGACTGTCGATGGTTCGGGTGCTTGAACTCTTACTTGATTGGTTTTAGTTTCAACTAGAGTCAGAGAAGTTGACTTGTCAAAAGTACGGAAATACTTACCCTTGACATCAGCTAGAGCAATTTCTTGCGTTCCGCCAAAAGATGTATTGTAGGAAGACTGAGCAGGATCTAGGGTGATGCTACTGCTCTGTTTAAGTTCAAGAGCATCATTGTTACCTGGAGTCGCTAAATTTCCGGCAATTGTAAAAGAGTCTAAAAGGCTGTTATTTTCGTTGTCGTATAACTCAAATTTTAGTAGTCCATTAGCAGTAGCATTTTCTGCTGTTGGATTGTCAATGGATGTTTTGAGATCCAATAACCCATTGAAATCAAAAGAAAATGTTTCGCCAGGTTGTACTAAAAAGTCGTAACCGATAACCCCTGCAAAGCTTTGCCCCTCTCCAATATAGCTAACACCCTGACCTTGAGCTTTGCTAATAGATGAATTGGAGGCAAATGTCAAGGCAGGGTTTGGATCGACTTCAAAATTCGCCTTAGCATCGGCATTAGCATTAACTTGACCATCTGTACTAATCGCGTTAGTCACAGTATCAGTAATAGTCCTAATACCCAATGGATTGCGATTAAAGTTCTCAATATTAAATGTTGCCTCAGAAGATCCAAAAGTAGCAGCCTGACTGGGTAACGCTACTAACATAGAGCTTGCCATTACCGGAGTAGCCAGTAGCAAAATTCGGTTGATAAGCCCCGAGTGTCGCTTCATACAATCCTCTTTAGTAAATTTTTGATTCTCAGCCTGATAAACTTGCCTAACGTTAGGTTTGGCAAGTATGAAAATTGCCACTGTAAACTCAAGGGCTTGTTAAATCCATAAGCCCTTCTTGCAGTGGTGGCAAGAAGTTTTTTGTTTAATCACAAATCATCGCTTTATCCGTCTTTGCACCGAAAAGACAGCAACTAATCAAATTGGTAGTATTACCCTGACACCCTGTGTGATTAATTTTGGCTTACGTAATTATACTAATGCCTTAAAAGAGCGACTTTTATAAATTTCATGTAAGCTACTATCAAATTTTGTAGAGATTTGATGTTAAAACTGTAAAGCCTAAGTATTATTAACGTTGCGATAAATACATATTTCTAGGCGTTTTCAATAGATACGGAGTTGCGTTCAAAGATATCACGCAGTTGTTGGGACAACCCAGATAAGGTATGCATGAACGCAACTTGGTATAAGTGCAATACAGGCGTTTGTAGGGGCACAGCAAGGCTAAGTGCCCCTAGCTGTGGTGTATCCAACACCAGAACATTGAATTTAGATACGGCAACAACAAAACCAACCAACCGATGTTTTGAGGGTACGTTAGGCTTTGCCTGAACGCACCGTATGGCTATGTAGCTGATTCTGGGGATGATTCGGATTTTTCAGGTTTGAGTAATGGGAATGCGATCGCATCCCGAATACTCGCACAGTCTGTTAACAACATCACCAACCTGTCAATTCCAATCCCTAAACCGCCAGTGGGAGGCATTCCATATTCCAACGCCGTCAAGAAATCCTCATCTACCCCTTGCGCTTCCAAATCACCAGCAGCTTTTCGTGCGGCTTGTGCTTCCAAACGTTGACGCTGGTCGATAGGATCGGTCAGTTCTGAGAAGCTGTTGGCAGTTTCGCGCCCGACAACAAATAACTCGAATCGTTCCACGATACCAGGTTTAGAACGGTGCGGCTTTGCCAGTGGCGAAATTTCCACTGGATAGTCGATCACAAAGGTAGGCTGAATTAAGTTTTCCTCTACCTTTTGCTCAAAAGCTTCATTCAGGAGCTTACCAATTGAAGAGCAATCTTCTACACCTTCAAGACCAGCATTTTTACTCGCTGCTTTTGCTTCTTCTAAAGTTTGGAATGAGTTGAAATCCAAACCTGTGTGTTCCTTCACCAAATCGTGCATTGTCACACGTCGCCAAGGGGGAGTCAAATCCACTGGTGTGCCTTGGTAGGTGATTTGCAGCGTGCCGAGAACTTCTTGAGCGACAGTGGTAATAATGCCCTCCGTCAGCGCCATCATGTCGTTGTAATCGGCATAAGCTTGGTAAATTTCAATTGTGGTAAATTCGGGGTTATGACGGGTGGAAATTCCCTCATTGCGGAAAATCCGTCCCAATTCAAACACCTTTTCAAATCCACCAACAATCAAGCGCTTGAGATGGAGTTCTGTCGCAATTCGCAGATACAACTCCATCTCCAAAGTGTTGTGGTACGTGATGAACGGACGCGCATCTGCACCCCCCGCTTCTCCTTGTAAAACAGGAGTTTCAATTTCAATAAAATCACGTTGTTCCAAGTACCGACGAATACCAGCCGTAATGAGAGCGCGACGCCGGAAAGTTTGCCGGACTTCAGGGTTTACTATCAAGTCAACGTAACGCTGACGGTACCGCTTAGCAACATCCGTCAACCCATGCCATTTATCAGGTAAGGGCAACAGGGATTTAGTTAAAATAGTGTATTTTTTTACAAAGACAGATAGCTCGCCCTTTTCAGTCCGTTTGATTGTCCCCTTGGCTCCCAAGATGTCGCCGACATCTGTAAGTTGCTTCAAGTGGTTGAAAGCATCAGCATCAACATCTGCCATGCTTTCTTGAATGCGGTTTTTTTCTAAATAAAGCTGAATTGTGCCGGTTTCATCTTCCAAAGTGAAGAAAGCCAGTTTCCCGAAAACGCGACGCGCCATAACGCGTCCAGCCACAGTGACTTCCAAATCAACTTCTTCAGCGCTGGGCAAATCAGCAAATTTTTCCTGTAATTCAGCGGCATGATGGGTTGATTCCCAATGATAGGCATAAGGGTTCATCCCTAGTTGCCTGAGCTGTTCTACTTTTTCCAGCCGCGTAGCACGAATATCTTCTTCCGACATGGTTGACGAACTAAATAGGGCAAGACTTCATTATTGTATTTGACCTCTCCGCGTCTTTTCAGAAGGAGATTCAAATCCTGAAGCTGAATTCTCAATGCTCAATTCTAACTCTTTTCATTTTCGCTCTTATATTCGACAGCAAACGAGCAGAGCAAGCACTGTACCTGTTGATTTTTCAGACTTTATCATTAAAAGACAGGTTGACTGTTGTAGAGGGTACAAAGTTGCGTTAGCGTCAACTGCTATAAACAGCAGCATAAGCTGTTGGCAGCTGACACCTAGAAAATGCAGCAAGAGAAATTTTATGCACGCAAAATTACAGTTTGAATACGATCGCTCTGCTGACACCCTGTACATCAACAAGCTTCCTCCATACCCAGAGCAAGAACCAGCAGAAATTGAGTATGGTGTGATTGCTCGTCTCAACCCTACTACAGGTGAAATTGAAAATCTAGAAATTTTGTTCTTTTCCAAAAGGTTATCCGAGAAACCGCTTTTGGAACTGCCACTGATAGCAGATTTTCACTTTGCGCCCACTGCATAATCTTGGGGATTTCCTGCATCAATCCGTATTATTTTTGGTTGTTTAGCTACCAAGTACTGGATTTCATAAATTCGTACCGCAATATGAAGTACCAAAAATAAATTATCCATTATGTAGGGTGGGTTAGGCGCACGACAGTTGGTCTTTTACATACAGGACTTGCCGCAGCGCCGTAACCCACCAATATTCGGTGCGTTACTACAAATTGGAGATTTTTTGAATTGCAAGCCCCTAAAACTTGTAATTGCGCTTCCTTTCTTCATAATGCATACGTAAGTCCTGTTGGTGACTTTTCAGGCTATGTGGAAAAATCTACTTCTTACCTAACCCCTACTCTGACTTAGACCTTTTAATGCGATCCATTTCCCTTTGCAATTCTTCAATTTGGCGGCGCAAAGTTTCGACTTCTTCATTTTGGGCAGTCTGCGCTTCTACATTGACTGCTCCCGCAGCGGTTGCTCGCTGATAATTTCCTCTCTTGATTTGCTGATACTCTTCTGATTGTGCCCACTGTCTCAGGTAGTGTATACGTTCCACGGCAAAAGGATGACTGAGCATCGTGCCATGACCGCCGTTGTAAATTAAGAATTTATATATTTGGTTCAGTCCATCTGCATCAAGTGCCTGGTACTCTTCCGACTGACGGATAAACTCTTGTAAACTGCATTCATTGGCATATTTGATACTACCTCCCGAGACTTTCATCATAGAAGTCATCACAGTGTTCAAATCATCCATCACCAACAACGCGGCGCGATCTGCTGATAACTCGGCTTTACGCCGCCATTCATAAAAAGCGTAAATTAAACCTTGAGTGACAAAATTACCTATGCCGAAGGTTAGATCCCCGATCGCAGAAGCAGCACTCATTGCCCATATCGCCATTTGAATTAAAATAGTATGACCACATTTAATATGCCCCAGCTCATGGGCTAGCACCGCCCTAATTTCGGCTTCGTTTAGCAAGTCCAATACCCCTGTATTTATGACTATATAAGGATGCTCTTGCCCCAGCGCATAGCTATTTGCTAGGGGATTTTGCTCAACAAATAGTGCAGGTTCTGGATAAATATCCAAATCCCGCACACATTCCCGAAACATCTGGTAAATAGTGGAATATTGGCGTGGCCCGACTTGGATGGTGTTGCCCATTAAATAAATTAACTGAGGGCGTTCTACGAAAAATTCCACAAATTTCCGGGCGACAAAATCAAATCCGGGTAAACTGCGTAAGGCAAGTTCTGCTTGGCGATCCAGAGGATGCCTGAAGGCTTCGCTGGAAATTCCTTTGTAAGTTGGCATAATTAGGGGTATTTGGTTACTAGTTAGGAGTTAGGAGTTAGTAGTTAGTAGTTAATATAACAACCAACAACTAACACATAACAACTCACTCCTGAAAGTAACAACATAATAGTAATGGGGCTAAAAGCAAGTAAAAAATCACTTTGTATGGGATTAAAAGCGTGTGATTGAAGCAGAAGTTCATTTGTCACTACATAACTTCCTGCGATCGCAGGCGGGTTTCCCTTCGTGGCCACATCATTTGACGATGGCACGGTTGGTAGCTCGCGCCTTGCGGCTAGGACGTAGCGCCCTCATTCAAGTAGGGGCAGCTTGCGGCTATCAAGGGCGGTATCGTACCAGCTTTGTTGCATCCGCGTTAATGTGGCACGGTCCTGTGATTATTGTTGCCCCTGAAGACGTACAGCAACGACTTGCGAAAGTGGAAATACCGCGCCTACAGCAGTGGCTGCAAGTTAATAAAGCAATTAGAACAGGTGACGCTTGGCCTGGTGGTGAATTCCAAGGACTCCTCCTAGTTTCTCCTGAAGCTTGGTTAAAAGCGCAGCTAAGTTCTAGTGAGAATTTTCCTAGTGGCATTCCCACAATTATTGATGGAGTAGACGGTTTGGAAGACTGGGTGCGTGAAGAACTCACAGTGAGCTTGGAAGCACATGATTGGGATCAACTTATGCTTGCTTGCCCAATCCAAGCTGAGGTCATTCGCTCTGCACGGGCGCAACTGACACACGAACTGTTCAAGCGCCCTGCAAATCCCTACGAATGTTATCTCATTTCTCTGGCAGAAGAAGAAATTTTGAGCCGTCTGTATTCGGCTTTAGAAATATCCAGCTTACCGGATACCTGGAAACAGTTTTGGCAGCAATTTCAACACAGAAACGGAAATTTCTCTGCCCTATCTGACTCATCTGCCGCATCCCTGCTTTGGGCAACGATTGCCCGTCGTCAAGGATTATTTTCTTTGCACTGTGCTCCCATTGAATTAGGAGAAATACTATCGCCAATTTGGCAGCGCCAGCCTGTGGTGTTTATTGGCAGTGCCTTAGAACCGGAAACTGAAGCTCCCCTGTTCCGCCATCGCCTAGGGTTGGAAGATGAGTTAACTTGCCTCAAGTTTTCCTCAGATACCCAAACAGAAGCGATTCAATTGTATATACCCTACCAGTTACCCCTACCCAACACACCAGAATTTCAATCAGCATTTATTCACAAAGTTCTGACGCTGGTGTGCCTCAGTGCTACAGCATCAGGATTGACAGTTGTCCTTGTGGGAGATGTGCCCTTGAAAGCTCAGGTGGGGGCAATTCTTGCCTCTGAGTTTGGTTCACGCGTGCAGGTGGAAAAAACTTGTTTGGATGAAAATGGGATTTTGGTGAGCGGTTGGGAGTTTTGGCGCGAGCATCAAAAGGTTTTGCCTGCTCCCCAGCTTCTGGCGATCGCGACTTTACCTCTGCCATCTCTAGAAAATCCCATAGTGGCAGGTCGAGTGGCGCACTACAAGCGCTTGCATCAAGATTGGTTCCGTTTGTACTTGTTGCCAACTGCTTTGAATGAATTGCAACGGGCTGTAGCCCCATTGCGAGAAAGTAAAGGCATCGTTGCTTTGCTTGATAGCCGTGTGATTAACCGTAGCTACGGTGCTCAAGTTTTAGCTGCTCTAAGTCCCTTGGCACGCATTAACTACCTCGATCCCAATCTGTTTTCCTCTGCAACAGAAGAGGATTCTGCATAAAAAAGTCCAAACTCAAGAGTCAAAAAATAATTTGGAATTTTGAATTCATTTGCCTTACACCCTGGGCGAAGCGCTTTGATTTTTGAGTTTTGCATATTTTCTAGCATTCGCTTCCAAGCAAGCGCTATCATCAGCCTTAGCAGAGATTCATTTTTAACACTATGGGTGAAGCAAAGCGTCGTAAAGCCGCATTGGGAGAAAAATACGGTCAAGATACAACTCGCATTTTGCCGTGGGTTCCTATTACCAAAACCCAAGCAGAAAAACTTGTAGAATGGTCAACCCGCATGAGCTGGGTTGGTATTGGCGGTTTGGTCGCAGCTTGGGTGACAGTTCGTTTCATCGGTCCAGCTTTCGGTTGGTGGCAAGTTGTCTAAACCTCAATACGCTTGGTGATAAGACCAAAACCATTATCAAGACGTGAATGTACAGACGTTGCATGCAACGTCTGTACACGTGTGCAATCTTCACTTAGATAATTTTCCTACACAAGACAGCCTCGGTAACCCTGGCTGTCTTGGTTTGTTCTTTGTTAATTTATTTACTATAAATTCTATCGAATCTATTATGTAGAGTACAATTGGTGAGGTAATTCTATTCCATTACATCTATGTAAAAAACCTATTGTTAGCAAGCAACCCTCTTACCTACTTATGAGGCTTGACACGATTGAAAAAGCGTATGCCTAATTCTTTTAAGCCGTTATTCAACTAAGTATAAATCGATAACTAAAAGAATGTCAAAAAAATATCTGCCTAAATGGCAACATGGTTATCTTGAGTTTAGTTATCGTCAGTGTTAAGTCAAACGATTTGGGTTTACACTTGAGATTGTGGATTAGGGAATTTTCCTGTATAGATAGTCACTGTAAAACCAGTTACCTATCCCAATCGACAATTTCAATCTACACATGGTCATCTACCAGTTTTGCCATATTACCTCGAGAAGTTGGTGTATATACCTCAAAATTTTTCCACTGCTTAGCGGTTTGCACAAATTTTACAAGATATATACATAGTTAAAGATTCTGAAAAGACGTACAGCTTCCTGGCAGCAAGGAAGAGTGGCAAGTTAACCTAAAAGTAGCCAATAAAAATAGAATATTCGGTATTTTCGGGAGTTGACTTGTGCCGAATATGAGTTACCCTTAAATCGGATTGCTTTAAATTACCATCTACTCTGGCAGAACTTTGTAAAGACAATATAAAGGTTAGCAATCCTGTCCGATATTTTAGGTCTACAAACTGAATATTTTGATACGACACGCAAAAGCTATATCGACTACCCTAAGTTTGGTAGCCAATTCATGAATATATATGTATCTATGAATTGTAATGAATAGTTTACAATACCAGTTGGTAGGAAAATCTAAAGAAAATATAAAAGCAACTCAAATGACTGTGGTGTTTGGAGGGAAAAAGTGTTTCTGAGACTCGCACAACAACATCGGCAATTTGTCCAGGACTTAGTAATGAACTTACAAGCTTTAGCAATTGTCCTGGAGAGGCGTGGATATCCTGCCTCATGTTATACCTGCGGCGACCAAATGAATAGTGCTTCGTTTATGGTTAGCCTGGGAGAAAACCATCTGATTCGGTTTTTAGTATCCGATTACGGGATCACTTGGACGGAAATGCGGGATGATCGCGAATTAATGAAGTTAGAGGGTGCAGAGGCAGTTAACCAGCTACAGGAACTTGCCAATATAGTCAAGCATCCCATGCAAAACAGTGTAGGTAATAAAACCTTAGCCAAGCGGTGTTAGAGACTCAAAAGTTAGGAGTTCAGAGTTTAAAGTTAAAAGTTAATAAATCGTAACTAGTAACTCATTAACTCGAAACTCATAACTTTAATACCTTATTTCAAAGCTAATTGGCATTGCTGCCATTTGTATTCTGATAGTGGTGCCTAGTATCTGGTGAGTATCCAAAGCATATTGACAGTCATCAGAGTGTCAATTCAAATCAGCAAGCAAGCGAAAAGACTTACAAACCATTTCCAATCAAAATAAACGGTGCCCAATAGTAAGGGTGACTGAGGCTAGTACCGATGCCTTGCTGTTGAACAGCTACAGGGAAATTTCCTGTAATCAAAGCAATTTGCGCCTGTCGTAAAGCTTGAGCTTTTGTCAACCTGCCCTCGGGCAGCAAGGCATAAAAAGAACTCATTAAAGACTGCGTACCGCCATCATCTACAGCCCATAACGAAGCAATGGCAGAACGGGCACCAGTTTTTTGAATCTGGTAACCAAAGCCGAGAATTTCTTCACCGTTACCTAGCTTTCCTCCTAAGCCGGTTTCACAAGCACTCAACACGACTAAATCAACACGGGGTAAAGACCAGGTAGCGACATCTCTGAGGTTAGCGCGATCGCCATTCCCAAACAAGATAAAAGAATCTTCCGGCTTACCTACAACAAACGCCGCATGAGTTGCCAGATGAACAATTGTATGATCGTCCATCTGGGGCACAGTCGTCTTGAGGGTAAAAGCATCATCTAAAATTTTCGTTGTTCCTGGGACGCTAGCTGCTAAACTTTCTACTTCCCGTTCTGCAAAGGGTAAGCCAGAAAACGTCAGCTGACGATTAGCTACTTTGACGTTATAACTACCTTTGGTAAAGGCAGCAGCTAAAACGCGCACATTAGATTTCCTTGGGGTGTTAAAGTTAGTCAAGCTGGCTGCGGTGATATGATGGACGCCAAAACGTTGCACAAGCCAC
This sequence comes from Scytonema sp. HK-05, assembly GCF_963872035.1. NCBI lineage: Bacteria > Bacillati > Cyanobacteriota > Cyanophyceae > Nostocales > Scytonemataceae > Scytonema > Scytonema sp. HK-05. Next base: position 48,298 of record NZ_CAWMYC010000114.1, on the reverse strand, counting down.
TGTTTGCCATCATACAAAGCAGCTAGAGGAATGTAGCGCAACTGGTCATCTGGTGCATAAATCAGGGTTTGTGTATCTGCTTGCTTGAGGTCGTTTTCTATCGGTTGAATCAGCCAATCGTACAACTGCCTTGCGGGTACTTTGACATCTTGTGTACTGCGATTTTCTAAGCCTTGGCGCAAAGCAGCAATTGTCTGGTAAAATTTTTCTCGCTTGACAGCAACGGTACGATGAATTGGTGGAGATTCTGGAGTGACCAGGATTAATTCCAAACTATTTTTTAAAACTAGGGGATACAGAAGTACGGATTTTTCTGGCAATTGTGCTAAATTATCCCGAATCGCATTAACGCTTTCTAGGTTCAAATTTTGCTGCCTTGCTGTGCGGCTGATTTGGTTTACCTGTGCCGTCACTGCGGAACTAGAGATAAAATCATAGAATTCATCCATAATTTTTTGCTGAGTCGCCACCAATTCCTCAATCCGCTGTTTCTGTTGCGGTGTTCGCGATTCTGCAGGAATCTCGCGCAGTGTTACCAGTTCTTTACCTTGGGTAACAGCATCATCCAGGGTTTTATCCAACTTTTGTTTAATTTGTCGTTCTGGTGGCACGATCTCAATACCTTTGACAGTCAGTTCATTACCCTGCACGTTGTGGAGATACTCTTCGAGTTCTTCCACTTTCACCAAATCCATAATCCGTAGCGCTTCCTTGATACGCTTGCCCTTTAGTAATGCTTCACCTAAAGTGCGGTATGTCTGAGCAACAGTCAAGTTGTAGGCATCAATTTGCGCTACAGAAAACGCTGCTGGGTTCAAACGAACTTTCTCACGATTGATAACGCAATGTTTGTAAAAGAAAATTGCTAACTCTGGTTTTTGAAGTCGTTCAAATAAGTAACCTAAATTGCTGTAGGTTTTGCCCAAAGCAATATGAGCCTGTCCTGGAGTTTTTTCGTTAAGCTGGAGTTCTTTGTTAATGCGTAAAGCTTGCAGATAATATTTGAGTGCTTGCGAATATTGACCTTGATTTTGGTAAACTCTACCAATGTTGTTGAGCGTTGCAGAATGTACAAAGCGTTCTTCATTTTTTTGGCTCATGGCTAACGCTTTTTCTAATATCTGCAATGCTTGTGCAAATTTACCTTGTCCAGAGAGTTTGATCCCCTCTTGGTTGAGCCGCGTGACCTGAGATTGGTTATTGTTTTGAGGTAAAGCCTGAACGGTTTTTCTCGAATCTGGCTGTGCCTTTGCATTTGCACTCATCAGACGAGTTCCTGGGAATGCCATTCCAGAACTCAGAGAAATCAGTAGTGTAACAAAAACAACTTTAAAAAACCGATTAGGAACATGCATAAAAAAACCTTCCTGTGTCTGCAATTCATTAGTGCTGAGTGCTGATTAAATCCTCACGAATAAATCCAGGGGATTGAACAACAAGGACAAAGAGTCTTTATTCTCCATGAATAAATTCACGGCGTAAGACCCCTTTTCCTTAACGCTTTTTATTTCGGAAACTGTAAAATAAAAATTTAAAATTTATGCATTGACAAAACTTTAATTATATGGATTAGCAAGAATGATTTGATGAGTGGAATGGAAGTTAAGCCTTCCTGAGCTTTCCTTGCTGTACTCTTACTAGGGTAAGCAAAATCAACTTATGCACGTTTGGAAATAGAAATAAGAAAGAATGTCAGCCAGTTGCTCATTGAATAAGTGTCTTAGGCAGAACAAATAGCTTTAGACCCCCTACACACTTTTCAACTAAATCCGCAAGGAGTTCGACACCGTAATCTTTGATTCGGTGTCGGGAGGAATTGCGCTTGTATTGGCGTGCGTCCTGCAACTAATCCCAAACGCAGTTTGGGGAGGGAGCTAAATGAATAAATTGCACACAATATCTAACTTTATGCTATTCCAGATCTGGAAAATCTATTTTTGGCTGCAAAAAACTTTAATATGCCCCAGGAAAAATCACAACAACCACAACTTTCATCAACGAGTGCCATTGACACTCCTGCAAGCAGTTCCTTGGAAAATTGGTTTGAATATCCCATAAGAGTCAACCCGCATCATACGGACTATGCAGGCATTGTCTGGCACGGTTCCTACTTAGCCTGGTTGGAAGAAGCGCGGGTGGAATGCTTGCGAGCTATTGGTATCGAATACGCTGATTTAGTAGCTTTGGGCTGTGATTTGCCTGTTGTAGAACTCTCGATCCGCTATCACCGTCCTCTTCAGTTAGGTACGGCTGCGGTAGTCAAAACGCGCATGGCTGAGGTGACTGGCGTTCGCATCAACTGGGATTATGCAATTGAATCGCTAGATAGGCAACAGTTATATGTCACTGCCAAGGTGACTTTAGTGGCATTAGATCGTGAAAGAGGCAAGATTATGCGTCAGTTGCCTACAACTGTCAAGGATGCTTTGACACGACTTTCAGGATCAAAAAATCAACCATCTTAGATTATTAGTGGTTATTCCTACCCTGGGCTTAAACAAACAAAGCTCCGTTCGCGTACCGTGCGCTTTGCGCTCAGTTCCCGCTTGTTGGGAAACCGTTCGGCTGAGCGCTCACCGCGAAGCCCGCCTGCAGGACTTCTTTCTGGATCGCCAGGCTCATTTTATGCATCTTTAAAAAGAGTTGGTATTAGTAGTTAGTGGTATTTTTTGAGGAAGAAAGGATTCTGCAGCTACCCCACTGAAAGCATTGCTGATTTCTGAGTTCTGCGTTCTGAGTTCTTCTTCAAAACTAACTACTAACTACTAACACTAAAAAAATGGTATTACCGAACCCTAACAACTTGGGACAATGTTTGAGGTACAAGTATTATTTGATACCAAATATCTTGAGGACTAATACCAAAAGCAGCATGCAATAAAACAATAGTAACGGCAGCAATAAACGCAGTCTTCATCGTCGTTTTCACGACTTTTAGTAATAAGGTGAAGACAATCCAAGACACAATCACGGTCGCAAACATAGATACACCGCTTCCTTTAGAATAGTCTTACCAATGAAGGTATTGGAGGAGAAAAAATTTAGTGAATGTAACAATTACAGATGTAAACGCTCTTTTACCCAAGTAAAATCAAAATTTTACTTGAGCTTTTTCCTGTAATTGTTCTGCGCTCACTATACAATAAAACAATGAAAAAATTAGTATGCCGTAAAACCTTCTTGAAGAAATAATTAAATAAAATATTTTTGTTGTTTGCTACAGTTTTTTGATACACTCTATATAGAAATTCTTCACTACGAAAAGTATAAATTTTTTCTATTCCTCTATAATTAAAAATCAGAAAATTTAATCTTTATTCAGTTGAAAAAGATACTCGAAAACTGTATCAAGAAATAAGATAAGCAATCTTGTAGCAGGAAGAGATTCGTTCAGAGGGGAAATACTCCTAATCTCTCATTAGGTAGTTCTACTATAGGAATCATGTTTAAGGAGGGTTAGGGAGGATCAAGGCTTATCACCAACCGTATTGGGCTATCAAGTAAAAATTACGCATCAAAATAATTTAGCGTTCAGCTGAGTGCTGAACGCTAAACACAGACGTAGTAAAAACCCACCGTTGCTAGTAGGTTTTTATCGCAAAGATGTTATACGTGAACGAGTTTCTAGCTTTTCAGTTGCTTTTAAAACTTCCTGTCTTGCCCATTGATCTGCTGCCAAAATGTCATCTAAAGAAGGATTTGGATGGTTATCGTTTGCATGGCGATCGCACACCCATTCGATACACCAAGGAATATCTAAAAACCCAATTTTTTCTTCTAAAAACAAAGCGACGGCTTGCTCATTAGCTGCATTTAATACAGCAGGCATCGAACCACCAGATTTACCTGCCGCATAAGCTAATTTCATGCAAGGATACTTCTGATGATCTGGTTCACGGAAAGTTAAACTACCAATTTTGACTAAATCTAAGCGTTCCCAATTGGTGTAGATGCGCTCGGGCCAAGATAAAGCATACAGTAAGGGTAAGCGCATATCAGGCCAACCGAGTTGAGCGAGTACCGAGGTATCTTGCAGTTCAATAAGCGAGTGAATAATACTTTGGGGATGAATGACAATCTCAATATTTTCGTAATCTAACCCAAAGAGAAAGTGAGCTTCAATCACTTCCAACCCCTTATTCATTAAAGTCGCAGAGTCAACAGTAATTTTACGTCCCATTGACCAGTTGGGATGCTTGAGGGCATCAGCAACTGTGACCTCTGCTAACTTTTCTACTGCCCAGTCACGGAAAGCACCGCCGGAAGCAGTCAGTAAAATACGCCGCAAACCTGCATCTGGAACACCTTGTAGGCATTGAAATATGGCAGAATGTTCAGAATCTGCTGGTAGTAATTTTACTTTATGTTTTGCGAGCAAAGGTAAAACTACCGGACCCCCAGCAATTAAGGTTTCCTTGTTCGCCAAGGCGATATCTTTACCAGCTTCAATGGCTGCGATGGTAGGTAGCAACCCAGCACAACCAACGATACCTGTAACCACGGTTTCGGCATCTCCATAGCGGGCAACTTCTATGACTCCCGCCTCGCCAGCCAGTAGAATCGGCTGGGGATCAAGGTCTTTGATTGCTTCTTTCAGTGCTGGCAATTTCTCCTCTGAGCAGATAGCTGCTATGCTTGGTCGAAACTGCCGAATCTGAGAAGCTAACAATTCTACATTGTTTCCAGATGCCAACCCCACAATCCGAAATTGATCGGGGTATTGAGCCACAATGTCTAAAGTCTGAGTACCGATAGAGCCAGTGGAACCAAGAAGAGTTATTGCTTTCACAATTGTTTAAGGATTGACAGACAACATTAATATAAATTGCTTCGGATGCATAAATATGCGGTTTGGTATCTAATTTACTTAATTACCCTGATAGGGAGATAAGGAGATGGGGAGCTAAGGAGATGGGTAGAGGAATTGAGCGATTTTGTCTCAAAATAAAGATATGCAAAGGCGAATACGGTGTAGGGGTATAGGTAAATTTTTGAATTTTGAATTGATTTCCTCTACACCTATTCACCTGTAGGGGCGCAAAGCATTGTGCCCTTGAACCCCTTTGCAAATCAATTTTTCTTGGTAAAAAAAATGTGTATATAAACACTATATATTTAAATATAATTGCTTAGAATCATATCGAAGGCAGCTAAATTATAACTACTGATAGTAAATAGTTGAAACTTTGTCAGCTATGTTTATTTTCAGGTATTTACTTATTTTTGTGAAGGAGTGGTATGTGCGAAATATTACTAATAAAGTACCAGATGACAGCCATAATGACATCGATGCATAGAGGAGTTTGAAAAACACTCAAGCTTATGGCTGAAATTCAAATATTTATCAGAAAAGTCTTATGGAAAAATGACTTTCTTTTCCCTGCAGTAATCTGGCTTGTCAGCCGATTATTGATTTGGGCTGCTATGTTGTTGGTTGATCCACACTTGGGACCACCACCAGAAGGAATTACCCCTGAATTTGGCTGGGGGGTGTTTGATGCATGGGATAGTGTCCATTACCGGGCGATCGCCACATCCGGTTATGAATTTGTCGATGACGGAAAACAACACAATTTGGCATTTTTTCCGCTATTTCCCTTATTGATTTGGGTTTTCATGAAGCTGGGCTTGCCATTTGAAATAGCAGGTACGCTCATAAACAACCTGGCATTTTTTGCAGCGCTTTATTGTATCTACTTTTGGATAGAGGAAAATTACGGTAAAAAAGAGGCACGTTGGACAACAGCTGTGGTGGCTTGGTGTCCATTGTCCATGTTTGGCACGGTCATTTACACTGAGGGGCTATATTTACTATTAAGTACTGCAGCTTTGCGAGCCTTTGATCAAAAGCAATACCGATGGACTATCCTTTGGGGTGCAATGGCAACGGCAACACGTCCCACAGGATTAGCCCTTATACCTGGATTTTTGTTAGCAGCATGGAGACAGCGCAGACCCTTTATTGCCTATGTTGCTGGGTTTGCCACTGTGATGGGAGTGCTTCTGTTTAGCCTGTACTGTGCAATTCAATTTGGCGATGCCTTAGGATTTATCCATGCACAACGCGGATGGCGACCCTCATTAGGGTTTTATTGGCAGGGTTGGTTAGATATGCTGCTGCAAATTACTCTCGGCACATCCTATGAGGAGGATTTTGGGATAAAAAACTACTTACATCCCCTATTTTTTGGCATTGTTGTTGGCTATGGTTATTGTTTATGGCGCTTGGGCAAGCATCTTAGTTTTCCGGTTGTCTGCGGTTTCTATAGTTTAGTCTTGTTTTTGTTAATACTGGCAGATGATTGGTTCATCTATAACTTACTTAACGCGTTTATGGTATTGGGTGGCGGTTATATGTTATGGCATTTACGCACTCAATTAACCCCAGTCAGTGTGATGTATGGCTTGTGCGGCATAAGTTTGCTGCTTGCCTCTGGAGGCACAATTTCCTTAGGTCGTCTGGCTTACGGTATTGTGTCACTGAGTGTAGCTTTTGGTGTTTTTTTGTCTCGCCATCCTCGTCAAGGATACTTAAGTCTTGGCGTGTCTGCTATTCTACTTGCCAGACTGGCTCTTAAATTTGCCCAACAACTTTGGGTTGGGTAAAACTTGAATGCGCTGTCACAAAAAGGACAGAGATTTAAACGCCCCTGTGAATTGGGAAAAATATGCCCGCAAGCCTAAACCGCGACTGGACACACCGCAAGCGAATCAAACGTCAACTAATGATCGATAATACCTGAAGTTATCAGATATCACCGAAATTTAGATAGCCGTGAAAAAATCGACTGTCAATATTGGTACCGTTGGTTGGATGAGTTGCATAAGTGCCCTAATTCTACTCGGGTGCAGTAGTTTACGACATACCCTGTTTCAGTCGGGGGTTCTCGACCTGGGAATTTACGACCAAGTCGTTTACCTGATTAGCCAAGGGATGCCGCCTATTTCCTCTTTTTTGGGCTTTCATCACATGGGTAATCATGCTGCTTGGGCTGTTTATCCATTGGCTTTACTGTACAAAATTCACCCAAGTGCTTACTGGTTGTTAGCTGTGCAAGCAGTATCATTAGCTTTGGGTGCATTGCCGACCTGGCTTCTTGCCCTTCAAGCAGGGCTGAAGGAAAGCCAAGCAATCACAATGGCAGCCGTTTACCTGCTATACCCACTGGTTTTTAATGTCAACCTGTTTGAATTCCACCCAGAAGTGATGGCTGTCCCCGTATTTCTGGGAGTCGTGTTGGCGGCGCGATTAGGTCGGCTGGTTTGGTTTTGCGTAGGTGTGGTCTTTATTTTGGGCTGTAAAGCAGTGTTATCACTGACAGTGGCGGCGATGGGTATCTGGCTGCTGGTGTTTGAACGACGACGTTTCTGCGGTATATTTGCCCTCACTGTCGGTATTAGCTGGTTTTTGATTGCGACTCAAGTGATTATTCCCTATTACAGCAATCATGAGGCAGCAGCAGTCGCACGTTACAGTTACTTAGGTGACTCAGTTTTAGAAGTTGCCAGTAATCTAGCGCTGAAACCAGAGTTAGTGCTGGGGAGAGTCTTTTCACTAGATTCCCTAGAATATTTGGCATTGTTAGTTGCACCTGTTATCTGGGGACTTGCACCAAGGCATCTTACTCCTTTGGTGAGTGCGATTCCTGCCTTGGTTTTGAATATTCTTTCAGACAGACACGCACAACGAGATTTAATCCACCAGTATTCTTTGCCAATACTGCCTTTTTTGATGTTAGCTGTTATTTCTAGTCTCGCTGCGGGTTCGGGATGGCTTCGTTCCAGACGGGCAATTATCCTGTGGGCGTTGGTGGCTTTCATACTGCTTGGAAAATATGGATATTTTTGGTCGCGGTATCTGAGAACCATTGATAATTGGCAAGCAACGCAGGAAGCGATCGCCCAAGTTCACACCACAGATGATGTTTTGACAACCCACAGCATCGCCCCTCATTTATCCCACCGACCAACTATCCACTTTATCGATGATATCAGTGGTCCGCCTTCTAATGTCGCCCAATACGAGTATATACTGCTCAATGTGCGCCACCCAGACGGTAGTCGTAATCCAGAGTTTGCTGCTAACTTAGTCAATCAACTGAAAAAAAACCAATTGTTTCAACTGGGCTACCAGCGTGAGGATGTTTATTTGTTTGTGAAAAAGTCTTTAATAAACTGAGTATGCCCAAAGCAAAAAATTTTCTCGCTCACCTGCTCACCATGTCTTTGTTGGTTGGCTTCTTAGTTGCAATCAGGTTCAAGCCAATCACTCAAACCTTTGAATTGGATTACGATGAAGGTCTGAATTTGATAAAAACCCTTCTTTATTCGCAAGGGTTTTCTCTTTATACCCAAATTTGGAGCGACCAACCACCTCTTTTCACAGTCCTGTTATCACAATGGTTTAGTTTATTTGGGCAGTCAGTCTTTGCTGCACGCTTTCTCAGCGTTCTGTTCTCAGCACTATTGCTATGGTGCTTTTATCAAATTATCCGTCGTAAGCTTGGAATTCTACCAGCACTGGTAGCCACAGTTTTACTATTCAATTCTTGGTTATATATTCGACTGAGCATTTGTGTGATGATTGGTCTTCCATCACTTTCACTCTTCATGCTCTCTATTTATTTTCTCACTCTCTATAAAGAACGTTTTTGCAACTATTTTCTAGTTTTATCTGGGGGCTTACTAGCACTATCATTACAAACAAAACTATTTACTGTATTTCTTATACCTTTGATGCTCTTTTCTCTTTTAGATTTTAGCCTCAAAGCAATTAAGCAAAAAAAACAAAAAGAAAATTGGTTTCATCCTCTTGTTATTTGGCTAGGGACTCTTGGTGTTATATACATAATCATTGGCTTATCATACCAACAATTTTCTAACTCTGACCAACTCTTGCAATCTCACTTGAATCAGCCGCTAGAAAAAACAATGGTCAATTTTAATAATGTGACCTATCTCTATCATATGATGAGTCAAGATTATGAATATATTTTTCTAGCGGTTATTGGCATCTTAGCAATTTTTTTTAAAAAACAAAGAGATGGACTTTTTCCTTTAACCTGGCTTTTAACAGCTATACTCATTTTTCTCAACCATAAACCAATCTGGGATCACCACTACCCCTTGCTGGCGATTCCTATATGCTGGTTGGCTGCTTATGGAGTTGCTTTATTGCTTGATTTGTATTTCAAAAATTTCAAATCACCAAACATCAAAAAAGGCATCTTTCCTAGCTTGGCAGTAGTACTTTTGATTGTCTTAGTGGTTGCAACTCCTGCACATCCAAAAGGAAGACCCCCAAAGAATTTAGAAGTCATGCAGCTTGTCTTAAAATACAAAAGTTCTACCCACTGGGTATTTACAGATCGTCCCATCTACGCCTTTTACGCTGGTTTACGAGTTCCTCCAGAAATTGCAGTAATGTCGTATAAACGACTCAACTCAGGAGATTTGACATCAAAAGAACTACTTGCTGTCTTACAAAAGTATCGTCCTGAGCAAATTGTCCTTGATAGGTGGACTGGACAAATCAAGAGTGATAGTCAACTCACAGCTTATATCAATCAAAATTACTCAAAAACTTATACAGACGAAAAAGCTATAACAGAACATTACATATTATCAGCCCTGAATATGTAGGAACCTAAAAAGAAACACTTGAGCTTATGGCTAAAGGTCTAATATCTGCAAGCAAAGCTTTATCGACAAAAACTCTCCTGTTCCCAGCAGCAATGTGGCTTGCTAGCCGACTCCTGATCTGGATTGCAATGTTGTTGATTGCGCCTATGCTACCAGCACCATCAGGAGGGATTGCTGCCACATTTGGTTGGGAGGCGTTTCATGCATGGGATAGTGAAAATTACCGCACAATTGCTACGGCAGGATATGAATTTGTTAACGATGGCAAGTCACACACCCTTGCCTTCTTTCCCTTATTTCCCTTAATCATCCGAGTTTTGATGAACTTAGGTTTGCCGTTTGAAGTGGCTGGGACGTTAATCAACAATCTGGCTTTTTTCGCGGCGCTTTACTTTTTATACTTTTGGGTTAAGGAACAATATGGTGAAAGTGCGGCACAGTGGACAACTGCTGTGGTCGCTTGGTGTCCATTGTCGATATTTGCAGCGGTAATTTACACTGAGGGGCTATATCTATTTTTGAGTACGGCAGCTTTGCGAGCTTTTGATAAACAGCAGTATGGCTGGACTGCCTTTTGGGGAGCAATAGCCACAGCAACACGTCCGACAGGAATAGCACTCATCGGGGCGTTTGCGATCGCAGCTTGGAAACAACGCAGACCCCCTATTGCGTACCTTGCATCTTTTGCCACTGCTGGTGGGATACTTCTTTTCAGCATATACTGTGCGATTCAATTTGGCGACCCTTTGGGATTTATCCACGCACAACGCGGATGGCGACCAACGCTTGGTTTTGATTGGCAAGGTTGGTGGAAAATGATCATGCAAGTGAGTATCGGGACATTCAATTGGAAGCATGGCGGGATCTTTGATCCCCTGCATCCCCTATTATTTACGATGATTATTGCCATTGGTTACTGTTTATGGTACTTCCGTAAACGGTTAGGTTCACAGAAAGTGGATTATGGGTTTGCTGCTTTATTCTTGCTCTTGTGGATACTAGCAGGCGATCCGTTGATTAACACTGTCGCTGTTTTTGGTAGTGCTTACCTGTTGTGGAAATTACGCACTCAATTGACTCCAGTCACTGTTATCTATGGCTTGTGTGGTATAGGTTTGTTGCTAGCGTCTGGAAGTACTATCTCTTTGAGTCGTCTCGTGTACGGTATTGTGTCTCCAAGTGTAGCTCTCGGTATATTATTTTATCGGTATCCTCGTTGGGGTTACCTGACGCTGTTGTTTTTTACCATTTTACTTGCAAGCTTCTCTATTCGATTTGCCCAAGAACTTTGGGTAGGGTAGATGGAGAGTAGAGGACAAGGTGATGGGATGATGAAGAAACTGATTTCGCGTAATCCTGTCATTTGGATGATTGGCGTCAGTGCGTTTATTTTATTTGGCTGTAGCAGTTTAAGACATGAGCTATTTCAATCAAATGCTTATGACTTAGGAATTTTTGATCAGGCAATTTACTTAATCAGCCAAGGGCAATCACCTATTTCGTCTTTCCTTGGTTTCCATATTCTTGGTGATCATGCCGCTTGGATTTTTTATGTTTTAGCCTTATTTTACAAAATACACCCCAGTGTTTACTGGTTGTTTGCAGTGCAAGCAGCTTCTTTGGCTTTAGGTGCTTTGCCTACGTGGTATCTAGCACGTTATGCTGGTTTGACGGTGCAGCAATCTATAGCAGTCGCAGCAGTGTACCTGCTGTATCCACTGGTGTATAATATCAATCTGTTTGATTTCCACCCAGAAGTCATAGCTGTGCCAGCACTGTTAGGGGCGGTTTTAGCAGCTAGACTGGATCGCATTGGCTGGTTTTGTTTAACTATCGTCGTGGCGCTGGGATGTAAAGCTGTATTGTCTCTGACAGTTGCAGCAATGGGAGTCTGGCTACTGGTGTTTGAAAAGAAGCGACGATACGGTGCGATCGCTCTAATAAGTGGTATAGCTTGGTTTGCGATCGCAACCAAAATCGTCATCCCCTTGTTTGGTAGCCAAGCGGCGTCAGTGGAACGTCATATTGGTCGATATGCTTATTTGGGAAACTCTTTTTTAGAGATCGCTCAAAATTTACTGCTTAAACCAGGACTTGTGTTGGGACAAGTTTTTTCACTTGATAACCTGGAATATTTACTGCTTTTATTAGCACCTGTGATTTGGGGGCTTTCACTGCAAGGGATACAGCCTTTAGTTGGTGCTCTTCCCACTTTAGGGATCAATCTTCTCTCTGACTTCCCAACGCAAAAAAACTTGATACACCAATATTCCCTACCAGCAGTCCCATTTCTTGTGCTAGCTGTCATTTCCACCCTAGCAGCGCGTCGGGGATGGTTACGCAGCAAACGACAAATTATATTGTGGTCCTTAGTAGCTTTCATGGCTTTAGCCAAATACGGCTACTTCTGGTCTATATACGTAGATTCACTGGATACTTGGCAAGCGACACGGCAAGCAGTTGCCCTCGTTCAAACAAAAAGACCTGTTTTGACAACTGCCGAAATTGCCCCGCATCTTACCCACAGACCAGTGGTCAAATTAACAAGTGTCTACTCACCACCACATAATTTAGCAGAGTTTGATTATATACTGTTGGATGTAACTCATCCTGGCTGGCAAAGCAATCGAGAGTTTGCAAGTAACTTAGTCAATCAACTCAAGAATACTCAATTGTTTCAACTGCGTTACCAACGAGATGGGGTACATCTGTTTGTGAAAAAAGTTTTTCCCAATGGTGTATAACTCAAGCAAGTAGGAATACTTCAAAATTAACTAGTACTATCCTCAAACCAAATGTGGTACTGAGGGAAATCTTACTTAGCTTTATTTCAAGTTAACTTTATAGTATCTTTAAAATAGCAATTTTTCTTCGGATATAAATTTTATTTATTACTAGACAAACTTACAGACTTTCAAAAAATAATATGCTTTAATGAATACACCTTCTTGATTTCATAATGAAATATAATTAATTCATATATTTTTAATCTTTTCCGTGTATGTACTGAAAACATACATTCGGGATTGGAATAAGAATAAAGTAATAACCGTAAAGAAATTTGTGGTTAAGCCTTTAAGACGAAAGCCAGTAAATCATTCAAAATAACTCATAACTTCCATAGCTGTAATCTCAGCATCTGAAAAAATGTTACATAAATATCGGCTTAATTATACTGAGGAAGCCATTCTTCTCGGTAAACTCTGCGTTTAAGAAAAAGTTACTTTTGACAATCAGAAACTCTATTAAGCTTGTTACCGTCTACTACTCAGTAAAGGGCTAAGGGTAACAAACACTCAGTTAAAGATTTAACATTTTTTTTTCAAGCATAAATAACTTTTAGCAGTAGAATATACAATGTCATCTATGCAACTCATACTTCAAATTCAACAACTTAAAACATTGTTTATGCCTAGATTTATCATATTTATAACTATTACTAGATATGTTAGTTTAAAGCTAGATAGCCTTGGTTTCATTTAAACCTGTATCATTTATCAGCTTAATTCTTATATTTCTGTTAATCTGTCTTTAAATCTTCAGGATTACGAGAAACCACCTAGGTAATTAATATCTAGAGAAAATGTGCTGAAGCGCACTGTTAGGCACATCACTCATGATTCCACCTTAAGGAGCTTTGACGTGGAAACGAATAAGTCGTATGTTTGGTCGCATGGAATACTGATTGCCCTAGTTGCCTTTTGTGCTAGTTTAAGCGTTGGTTTGGTCATGCCTGTAAACCCAAATGCTTCAAAAGCTCAGACAAAACAAGCTACAAATGTCAAGGATACAGCAGCCAAAGTAGGAACTCAACAGCGCATTGAAAAATTTAAGGCGGCGATGCTGACAAGTTGGCAGCAAGAAGCCAATGTAAAGGGGCTGTCCAATGCTGTACCATCGCGCTTTCAAGGTGCAGTTATCGCGAATGCAAAACTGACCAAAGGGGAAAAAGTTATTGCACTCACCTTCGATGATGGTCCTTGGGCTGAGTCTACCGGACAAATACTAGATATTCTGAAAAAAAATAATATAAAGGCTACATTCTTCGTTGTCGGACAGATGCTGAAGACTTATCCAGAATTAGGGAAGCGAATTGCCCTTGAAGGTCATGTCCTTGGCAACCATACTTGGCATCATTGGTATCACTACTTTAATCCACAAGCAGCTGCCTTTGAAATTGACAGTACATCAAACCTTATTTATGAAACTACAGGTGTTAAAACAACTCTGTTCCGTCCACCTGGGGGGATCATGCACAATGGCGTGGCTGAGTACGCTAGAAACAAAAACTACGCGATTGTCCTGTGGTCTGCTGACTCGGTAGACTACAGTCGTCCCGCTGTGCCAAAGTTAATCCGTAACGTGACTAAACAGTCAAAACCTGGTGGTATCGTTCTCATGCATGATGGAGGCGGCAATCGTTCCCACACGGTTGAGGCTTTACCACAAATCATCAACTACTTTAGAAAGCAAGGCTATCGTTTTGTCACTGTACCAGAACTCTTACAAATAGAAGACCAAGAACTACACTTGGCGGCAGCTAAGAAGAGCAAGAACCAATAGTTATTAGTTATTAATAGTTAATTATTATAATATAATATCGAGACTATTGATATAGCAATCCTAAATCATTCTTGAACAAGAAAATTCCCGACTTCTTTAAGAAGCCGGGAATCTGTTTATAGGTAGGGACTTACGCCTCCATTTGTTAATAACTAACAAGCTGTTTTTCTTCCACAGCTTGAGGATTGGCTTCTGGACTATTAGCTTCAGAAGGCGGAACCAATTGCCAGAACTTGGGCAAGAATTCCTGCCAATTTTCTAGAATCATCTTCGCCTTTTGTGAATCGGTGCGTTCAGCATGAGCTTTAATTAACTCTTGCAGTTGCTTCTCACCAGATGAGGTTATGACTCGTTGGAGTTTGACAATTTCCCGGTTGACTAACTCAGGGAACATACCGTCTTCATCCAAGAAGTAGGCAAGCCCACCAGTCATCCCGGCGGCTACGTTACGTCCGACTTTTCCAAGGACGACAATGATACCACCAGTCATGTACTCACAGCAGTGATCCCCTGCTCCCTCAATCACTGCCGTACCCTTGGAGTTACGTACAGCAAAACGTTCTCCAGCTAAGCCTTGAGCAAACAAAACGCCACCAGTAGCACCGTAGAGGCAGGTATTGCCAATAATCACGTTTTGTGCAGGGTTATAAGTGGCATTTGTAGGCGGTTTGATGATGATTTCACCACCGTGCATACCTTTGCCTACGTAGTCATTTGCTTCTCCTTCCAAGGTGAGAAACATACCAGGAAGGTTGAAAGCACCAAAGCTTTGCCCAACGCTTCCTTGGAAGTTGAGGTTAATTTGTCCTTCAAAACTATTGTCGCCATATTGGGATGCGATCGCCCCTGCTAAACGTGTGCCAATAGTTCTGTCGGTGTTGACAACTGCTACTGTTTTGCTCACAGAAGACTGGTTGCGAATGGCAGCTTGAATGTCGGGATCGGCAAGCAATTGGTCATCCAAAACCACGCCGTTGCTATGAACTTCTTCATGCACCAACCAAGTGCGGTTTTCTTTTGTATCCGGTAGCTGTACCAAACAGTCTAAGTTGAGCGCTTGCGTTTTTGTGATATGTGAGTCTTCTCGAACCTTCAACAAATCGGCACGTCCAACGACTTCTGACAAAGAACGGTAGCCAAGCCTTGCTAAAAGACTACGAACTTCTTCAGCTATGAAGTAGAAGAAGTTAACAACGTGTTCTGGCATTCCGGTAAACCGCTTGCGCAGTTCTTCTTTCTGGGAAGCGACACCTACAGGGCAATTATTGGTGTGGCAGATCCGCGCCATTATACAACCTTCGGCAATCATGGCAATCGAACCGAAGCCAAATTCTTCTGCGCCCATCAATGCGCCCATCAAGACATCCCAACCACTCTTTAAGCCACCATCTACGCGCAAAATTACGCGATCGCGCAGGCTATTTTCCATCAACACGCGATGCACTTCTGTCAATCCAAGTTCCCACGGAGAACCAGCGTGCTTAATTGAACTTAATGGTGAGGCTCCTGTACCGCCGTCGTGACCAGAAACCTGGATGATATCAGCGTTAGCTTTCGCGACACCAGCGGCGATCGTACCGATACCAATTTCTGCGACCAACTTCACTGACACCTGTGCTTTCGGGTTAATTTGGTGCAGGTCAAAAATGAGCTGTGCTAGGTCTTCAATCGAATAAATATCGTGGTGTGGTGGTGGTGAAATCAGTGTCACTCCGGGTTTAGAACGCCGCAACATCGCAATGTAGGGGCTAACTTTTGGTCCTGGGAGCTGTCCACCTTCTCCTGGTTTTGCACCTTGGGCGATTTTAATTTCAATTTGTTTGGCGCTCATCAGGTACTCTGGCGTCACACCAAAGCGTCCTGATGCGACTTGTTTAATCGCACTCGAAGCAGTGTCACCGTTCCGCAATCCTTTCAAGTGCGGTAGGGTTGGCGAATGACGTGTTTCGTCTACGTCATCCAGGACTTTGTATCGTACTGGATCTTCACCACCTTCTCCAGAGTTGGATCTACCACCAAGACGGTTCATCGCGATCGCCAAAGTTTCGTGGGCTTCTCGTGATAATGCTCCCAGCGACATTCCACCTGTACAGAAGCGCTTGACAATCTCACTCACTGACTCAACTTCTTCAATAGAAATAGGTGAGCGATCGCTCTGGAAATCTAGCAAGTCACGCAATGCTGTTAACGGTCTATTTTCCAGGTGCTTCTTATAAACTTCGTAGTGGTCGTACTTCTGCCCATCCACTGCTTTATGCAGCGCTTTTGCAAGTTCTGGGCTGTTCATGTGGTACTCACCATTCGGACGGTAGTTGACAAACCCAAGGTTTTGTAGCTTCTTGGTTGTCAGGTCTGGGAAAGCCTTACTATGGATCGCCAGCACCTCTTGAGCGAGTTCGCCTACGCTAAGACCACCTATGCGGGAAGTTGTGCCATAGAATCCCAGTTCTAATAAATCCTGACCAATACCAATTGCCTCAAAGATTTGCGCTGCTTGGTAGCTGGAGAGCAAGGAAATCCCCATCTTGGAGAGAATTTTGAGCAAACCATCTTCTACTGCCTTACGATAGTTGACAAAAGCTTGCTCCAAGCTAATGGCAGTGATTTTACCCCGTTCCATAAACTGTTGAGTTTTCGGGTCGAACCACCAATCACGTATGGTATCCAAAGCCATGTAAGGGCAAACAGCACCTGCACCGTAGCCAATGAGACACCCAAAGTGATGAGTACTCCAGCACTGAGCGGTTTCAACTACCAAAGATGTTTTCATCCGCAGTCCTTCGCGGATCAAGTGATGGTGTACTGCACCCACCGCCAACAGAGGAGGGATATAGCTGTACTCAGTATCAATACCATGATCTACGCGATCGCTCAGAATCAGTATTTTAGCTCCAGCCTTCACCGATTCAGCGGCTTGTGCTTGCAAAGACTGAACTGCTGCTTTCAATCCTTCTGGACCTGAGGCTATTTCAAATAGAGTTGATAACTGTGCTGTGGCAAATCCCGACAGCTTGATAGCTTCCAATTCTGCCTCATCGATCACTGGTGAATCTAGCTTCAGTCTCTTGGCATATTCTGGCTTGGGATCGAGTAAGTTACCCCGCTCACCCAATTCTACTTTCAAGGACATCACCAGACTTTCTCTCAAGGGGTCAATCGGTGGATTCGTCACCTGCGCAAAGCGCTGTTTGAAATAGTCATAAAGCAAGTGCGGTTTCTCTGACAGCACTGCTAAAGGAATATCATCCCCCATGCAGAAAGTCGGCTCTTTGCCTTCCATTGCCATTGGCTGAATCACCATTTCCACATCTTCTGTGGTATATCCAAAGCCAATTTGCTGTCGCAGCAAGGCTTGTCTGTCAATTTCCTTGGTGGAATGTCCGTTTTGGTTAGTGCTGCCATGTCCATTCTCTTTGACACCATTACCATTAACGACGGCTGACTGACCACTCACGAGTTGCTTGAGTTCTTGGCGGTACTGGCGCAACCATTCCCCATAAGGTTGCTGTTTGGCAATGCGCTGTTTAATCTCCCAATTCTTCAGCACTTCTTGGCTTTCTAAATCCACAGCAATCATTTGCCCTGGTCCGAGTCTGCCTTTTTCCAGGATGTTGGCTTCGTCTATGTTCACCACTCCTGCTTCAGAAGCCACAATAATGTAGTCATCCTTGGTAATGCAGTAACGAGCAGGTCTTAAGCCATTACGGTCTAGTGTTGCCCCAACTTTGCGTCCATCGCCGAACACCAACAATGCTGGTCCATCCCAGGCTTCTTGTAAACCGCTGTAGTATTCGTAGAAATCAATTATCTCCGGGGAATTACGCAATTCTGGTTGATTTTGGTAAGCCTCTGGAACCATAATCATTAACGCTTCCAGCGGGCTGCGTCCAGAACGCACCAGCAACTCCAACACATTGTCTAAGGTGGCTGAGTCGCTGTTGTCAATGTAAACAAACGGTTTTAATTCATCAATGCGAGATTTCCAAATTGGATGATGCAAACTGGCTTCTCGTGCCATCATCCAGTTGATGTTACCTAATAGGGTGTTGATTTCACCGTTGTGACCCAAAAGCCGCATTGGTTGAGCTAAAGGCCATTTGGGCATGGTATTGGTACTAAACCGCCGATGGTATACAGCAAAGGCGCTCTTGTATGCCGGATTTTTTAAATCCTCATAGAAGTCTCCCAAGACAGCTGAACGCACCATGCCTTTGTAAACAATTGTGCGGCTGGACAGCGAGCAGATGTAAAAGTCTTCAGACCAGTTGCAGTTGAGGAAATTGCGGAGCGCTTGACCAATTCGGCGGCGGGTAATATACAGATGCCGTTCTAGTTCATCGCCGCTTTTCTCTTCGGACGCTACAAAAATTTGTTCAATTTGGGGTTGATTTTCTCTTGCTTGTACCCCGAGTAATTTAGGCTGCACTGGCACTACTCGCCAACCCAGTACAGTCAATTTTTCCGACTCTGCTACTTGCTCAACTGTTGCACGAGCCTTTTGCGCTGCTTCGGGATCTTGTGGTAAAAATATCATCCCCACAGCAGTGTTTTCGCTCTTAGGAAGTTGTCTCCCGCGCCCAGCAAAATCCTCTTGGAACAACGTCCAAGGTATCGCGGTCAATATTCCCGCCCCATCACCAGAGTCTTGATCTGCACTACAACCGCCCCGGTGTTCCAAGCAGGTCAAAGCAGCCAAAGCTTTTTCTACTATTTCATGGCTAGCATAGTTTTGGCGATGGGCAATAAAACCCACACCACATGCATCTCGTTCTTCTACGAGCCATCTTTGTCCTGGATAGATAGACCCTAAGGAAGTATCTGATGATGTCATTTGCTGTTCTTGATTGATCCGTTTTTTATTCATAGACTATCCCTGACGTATTGGTTACGATTTTTGCTACTTCTTGTTAGGAAAATTTTGCTAAATCAGGAGATACAAAAATATGGAGAAATACAGAATAACTGAAAATAAGGGAAAAAAAAATTTCACTTCGGGTTTAATTTTTGCTTTACCCGTGTTAATATGGTCTCGTTATTTTTAGTGTTTACACTGAGTTAAGGAAATTACTTTTACTCCGACCGTTGTTTATCTATAATTCGAGTCGGTATCCATTTCCTCAATTCTCTGTTCTTGAACATCGCTACTTTCCAGGTCTACCGTTTCGCGGCTTACCTGAAAAAAATTCAAACATATGGCTTGACTAGTTTTAAATCTAAAATTATCCCGATTTGGCAACAAAATCAGCGTATTACACTATATACCCATTTGACAATTCCTATTCTAGATATCCTTAATTTTTTCTAAATTTTTATTGATTGATCATTGTCAGTGTTGCTACCAGTATGACTTTACGTGCACACCAACTCTCTTGGTAGCATGCGAAGATTTCATCACTTCAATTCTGACAACGAAAACTGGTGTCATATTTCAGTAGCGCTCATGTTACTTAGCGCTCGTAATTTTGAGAGTTGTACTGGAAAATTTTTTGTCGTTTTATAAAGATAAAAAGCCCATATATACAATATCACATCCCGTTCTCGATCAAAACCCATGTCATTATTTCCTGATTTTGACAACTTACGCACTACGCTTGTGTGTTGAAACTGGGTGTCGGGTTTGAGATATAGGATCTATTGAGCTATTTAGAAATTTCCCTACATTTATACCGTACACCTGATAATTAGTAACTCAGTGCCTTAAGGAATTATTTTTAGAAGTACATTGCGAATTATGGGAGAAATACTAACTTTTTGCCGACAGCAACACCGCAGTGCTATTACCAATCGAGGTAATAGCAGGTTTGTCAAGGTTTTTGTGTCACCCATACTTTTGACACTACTGTGCTTAACAGCTACCTGTATAGATGCAAAAGCACAGTCTTCTTCATTAGAGACTGGCACGACGGGGACATACAGACACAGGGACACAGAGAATTCTCCGCATCAACAGGTTTCTCAGTCTCCACGTCCTCTTGGTCAACACTCACGTCCAGCTCCTGCTTTATTAGGTGTAATTTCTTATGGTACCGAAATTTCTCTCAATGGTCACACCTTATCTGGGGCTTGGTTGCAGCAACGCCAAAAAACAGGCTTGTTAAGTATTCATCTGAGTGACGGGGCACTTAAACAATTATTCGGTGTAGATTTATTAGATACTAGCAATCCAACGACACAACCAATACAGTGGTTTTCATCAAATACTAAACCACTGGTTTTAACGAGTTTACTTACAACAGGATATCGGTATCTAGATATTACAAATATAGCAAAAATAGCCCAATGGCAGATGCAAGCTAATGGTAAAACGTTAGTGATTACCACACCAAGGGCGAAAGTCACAAATATTTATCAGGATAAGCAACCTGTGGGCGATCGCATTATCCTAGATTTGGATCGCCCAACTCCCTGGCAAATTACACAAGGGGTACCAGCAAGAAAACTTCAACCCCAACTAGAGGACAAAGGGATAAGGGGACAACGAGACAAGGAGAATTCCCTAACACAGCTTCCCTTGTCGCCCCCAGTTTCTTCCTCTCTACCAAATAGAGAGTGGACAATTACGCTTGATGGAATAGCAGATCCAGTGTTGCTAGAACGCTATAGTCCCGTAGGGGGAGTAGGGGAAGATAAATTAACTCCCCCATCTCCCCTATCTCCCTCATCTCCACCACCAACGCCTAAACCCCTCATACAGCAGGTGGAAGTGGTTAATAATCAAACAATAATTTACCTCAGTGTTCCTTTTGGTTTAGCTCCTCGGGTGAGCACTGTCGCTAACCCCAACCGTTTGATTGTTGAAATTCGACCTGATGCGATGGTGGAGAGAAATATTACATGGGCACCAGGGTTGATATGGCGACAACAGTTTGTGAATTTAGGTCAACAACGCTTTCCAGTTGTGTGGTTAGAAATGAATCCTCGTGCCTCAGGGATAAAACTGAAACCGATTTGGACAAGCACAAACACCTTAGTAGGCACTGCTCCCTTGATTGAAACGGCACAACAATATTCAGCCGTTGCAGCAATTAATGGTGGTTATTTTAACCGCAATAATCGATTACCTCTGGGTGCGATTCGTCGGGATGGTCAATGGTTGTCAGGTCCCATTCTTAACCGGGGAGCGATCGCCTGGAATGATTCTGGGCAATTTTACATCGGTCGTCTCAACCTGGTAGAAACTCTAATTGGTAACAATAATTTACAGTTACCGATTCTGACTCTTAACAGTGGCTACGTTCAGAGTGGTATTGCCCGTTACACCCCTGCATGGGGAGCAACCTACACTCCCCTAACTGACAACGAAATCATTCTCGTTGTCGAGAAAAACCAGGTTATCAATCAGTTAATAGGAGGTAAAGTTGGGGAAATTGGCGTCCCAATACCACAAGATGGCTACCTGCTAACATTACGCGGTAAGGCTACGAGCAGTGCTTCTAGCTTACCCATTGGCTCTTCTGTAAAAATGACCAGTTCCACTGCTCCTGCTGATTTTAGCCGTTACCCACATATCCTGGGAGCAGGACCACTGCTTGTGCAAAATCGTCAAATTGTCCTTGATGCCAAAGGCGAAAAATTTAGCGATGCCTTTATCGCCCAAAAGGCAGTTCGCAGTGGGATCTGTACAACGACAACAGGAAATCTGATTATTGCGGCTGTACATAATCGCGCCGGCGGTGCAGGACCTACCTTGGCAGAACACGCCCAACTCATGCAGCTTTTAGGGTGCGTAAATGCTCTTAATTTGGATGGTGGCAGTTCTACTAGTCTTTACTTAGGAGGGCAACTCCTTGACCGTTCTCCTAATACTGCTGCTCGTGTTCACAACGGAGTTGGTATTTTCTTACAACCCCGCCGCTAGGGCTTTTGCAGGAAGTAGTTAGTGAGACTTTTTGACGACTCACCTCTAACCACTGACAACTGACAATTCATAGATACATAAGTAACCAATGATCCTTGACTTTAAAGCTGAGAATAAGTTGCCATATTACTTGATAAAGACTTGGTGTAGACACAGTAATTTCAGGGATTATTAATGACACTCTACTACCTGATTTTGCTATGTTTGGCAGAAGTGGTATGAATTGCTCATCTTCGCAATTGCAACTTCGTGCCTTGTTTTTTCATCAATGGTTAAAGAGTACTGACGGTTTGTTGTATCACAAGATGAGGTAAATATGGCTCAATTTCAAGAAGCAACACAGACTAACACATTGCCCCTTCCGCCAGCAGTCACCCCCAGAGGTGTGGCTGCAACTGAGCTTCGCCCTTGGGGTTCATTTACTGTTTTAGAAGAAGGACGTGGATATAAAATCAAGCGCATTGAAGTTAAGCCCGGACACCGCCTCAGCTTGCAAATGCATCACCACCGTAGTGAACATTGGATTGTCGTCTCTGGTACAGCGAAGGTTGTTTGTGGTGATCAAGAAGTCCTGCTGAGCAATAATCAGTCAACTTATGTACCGCATTGTACAGCTCATCGATTAGAGAATCCTGGCGTGATTCCCTTGGTGTTGATTGAAGTTCAAAATGGGGAATATTTAGGAGAAGATGATATTGTCCGCTACCAGGACGACTACGCCCGTGTTGAAGATAAAAAGAAATCATAGGGCGAGCAAAATTCGTAAAGTCATCTACACTGCTTTCAGGGTTTTGAGCGAAAAATTGAATATACCGATGAGGAAATTCCTGCTAGCTTAGGCAGGAAATGAAACTCAGGCAAAGTCTGCTATTCTATGTGAAACCCGGTTTGTTGATGAAACCGGGTTTTTTAGCTCATGTGTCCGGTTTTTGGCTGCTTTATTTTTTCAACTATTTATCGAGGTTTATTAAGATTTTTGGTTAACTGTTACAAAAGCGCTTCTAATATAAAATGGGTTTTTCAATTGTATTGCTACTTTTATGATTCAATTGAGCAAAACTGCCGCAACTGAAATAGAGCGATTAAAATCAAAGCAGCAGCCAAATGTCTTGTTTCGTTTGGCTGTCAAGCCTGGTGGTTGTTCCGGGTGGTATTATGATATGTCTTTTGATCAAGCGGTACAGGTAGGTGAGCGCGTTTTTGACTCTCAAGGTATTCAAGTCGTCATAGATGCTGAAAGTTTAAAATATATCAAGGGGTTAACTTTGGATTATTCAGAGGATTTGATGGGCGGTGGTTTTCGCTTCCACAACCCCCAAGCAAAAGCGACTTGTGGATGTGGTAACTCCTTTTCAGTAAATAATGACTAGTGATCAAAAAGTTTGACACAAAAGCATAAAAAAAGATATAATCAGGATTTGTTAAAACTTAGACTATAGGCAGCTTCTCGCGCTGTAACTCATGCCAACCATACAGCAACTCATACGTAACGAACGCGAACAAGCGCGTCAGAAAACCAAGTCCCCAGCTCTAAAGCAATGCCCCCAACGTCGGGGTGTTTGTACTAGGGTATACACGACCACACCGAAAAAGCCAAACTCAGCTCTACGCAAAGTAGCAAGGGTAAGATTGACCTCTGGATTTGAAGTCACAGCTTACATTCCAGGGATTGGTCATAACTTACAAGAACACTCTGTTGTGATGATTCGCGGCGGTCGGGTCAAGGACTTACCAGGCGTGAGATACCACATTATCCGTGGAACTTTAGATACAGCCGGAGTCAAAGACCGCAAGCAAGGTCGTTCCAAATATGGAACAAAACGTCCTAAAAAGTAGCTCAGGTGCGATTAATCGCATCAAGTAAGGATTAATCGCATTTTTCTGATTCCTTACTCTCATGAAAGCGCTTTTCCCTATGGTTCTGTAAAAACAGTGATCACAGCTATTCAAAAGCGCCTATTGACACAAATCAAGTTAAGATCAATTTCCTAAGCGGGAAGTCCAGCTCTACTAGCAAGGTGTATTTGTTAAAAACTTAGCTTAGAGTCAGGATAAAAGCGCGATAGGATTTTTCTGGTAATACCCATCGGTCGGTCAGGTAGACTAGGCGTGAAACTGGTACAGAGAGTCTAACAAGATTGACCAACTGTATCTGCCGATGTAAAGCTCAAAGTACGCAAAACTCTATCAAATCAATACGCCCAGCAATTATGTACTTGCTGAAGGAAGTTTGATAAATAGAGTCAGTCGCAGTATATAATTTTGTCGCCTCATAATAGTTGAGGGCAGCAATTTTTGCCAGTTAGGGTAGCTGCAGTTGTAGTAAAACAACCCAAGAAAGTCTGATGACGGGCAATTGCCTTTCAGAACTTCTGGTGTTCGATAGCATAAAGCATAGAATCTCGTTGCCAATTCAAAACTAAAGGTTAAGTATGTCTCGTCGTGGAGTTATTCAAAAGCGTCCGGTTCCGCCTGACTCGGTATATAACAGTCGGCTTATCAGCATGATAGTTAGGCGGATAATGCGTCATGGTAAAAAATCTCTAGCCGCACGCATTGTTTATGATGCTATGAAAACAATTGAGGAACGGACTGGTGGCGATCCGTTGGAAACTTTTGAAAGAGCTGTGCGTAACGCCACGCCTTTGGTAGAAGTCAAAGCTCGTCGAGTTGGTGGAGCAACCTACCAAGTGCCTATGGAAGTGCGTGCGGAACGGGGTACAACCCTAGCACTGCGTTGGTTGGTGCAGTTTTCAAGATCAAGACCAGGTCGTACAATGGCAAACAGGCTGGCAAATGAATTAATGGATGCTGCCAACGAAACCGGGAACGCGATTCGCAAACGTGAAGAAACGCACCGGATGGCAGAAGCCAACAAAGCCTTTGCTCACTATCGTTACTAAGTAGTAAACCGATATATCGTGATTGAAGAGCGATATATCGTGTATTTACTAGAAAAAGACGGTTTTCCGTAAAAGATATAATATCTTAACAAAGTGTAATATACAAGATACATGAGCCGAGAACTATAGGAGGCAGCTGTGGCACGTACGAACCCGCTAGAGAGAGTACGCAATATTGGTATTGCGGCGCATATAGATGCGGGCAAAACAACGACAACAGAGAGAATATTATTTTACTCTGGGATAATTCATAAGATTGGTGAAGTCCATGAAGGAACCGCTGTCACCGACTGGATGGAACAGGAACGGGAGCGGGGAATTACCATCACAGCTGCTGCAATTAGCACCAGCTGGAAAAATCATCAAATTAACATTATTGATACTCCAGGACACGTAGACTTCACGATTGAAGTGGAACGTTCCATGCGGGTACTTGATGGTGTAATTACAGTTTTATGTTCTGTAGGCGGTGTGCAGCCACAAACAGAAACGGTGTGGCGTCAAGCAGATCGCTATAAAGTACCTCGCATCGTTTTTGTCAACAAGATGGATCGCACGGGCGCGAACTTCTATAGAGTTTTCGATCAAGTGCGCGATCGCCTGCGGGCTAATGCCATAGCCATTCAGTTGCCCATTGGCAGTGAAACCGAGTTCAAGGGTATTGTTGACCTGGTGAAGATGAGTGCATACATCTACACCAACGACCAAGGAACCGATATCCAAGAAACCGGCATCCCCGAAGATATGCTCTCTCAGGTAGAAGAGTACCGCACCAAACTGATTGAGGCGGTAGCGGAAACCAATGATGATCTGATGACCAAGTACTTCGAGGGCGTGGAACTCACCGAAGACGAAATCCGCACAGCTCTACGTAAAGGTACGATTACAGGTAGTATTGTGCCAGTGCTTTGCGGATCAGCATTTAAAAACAAAGGTGTACAACTGCTGTTGGATGCGGTAGTGGATTACCTACCAGCACCAATCGATGTACCGCCGATTCAAGGTACACTGCCAAATGGTGACGCTGTCGAGCGCCGCGCCGACGACAACGAACCCCTCTCGGCTCTTGCCTTCAAGATTATGGCTGATCCCTACGGTCGTCTAACCTTCGTTCGTGTTTATTCCGGTGTTCTGAAAAAGGGCAGCTACGTCCTCAATGCCACTAAGAACAAGAAAGAACGGATTTCTCGTTTAGTGATTTTGAAAGCAGATGACCGGATTGACGTAGATGAAATGCGGGCAGGCGATTTGGGAGCCGCGTTGGGATTGAAAGACACCTTGACAGGTGACACACTTTCTGATGAAGGCTCACCAGTGATTCTGGAATCGCTGTTCATTCCGGAGCCTGTAATCTCGGTGGCGGTTGAACCCAAAACCAAGAACGACATGGACAAACTGTCCAAGGCTCTACAATCTCTCTCGGAAGAAGACCCAACCTTCCGCGTTCACGTCGATCCGGAAACCAATCAAACCGTGATTGCAGGCATGGGAGAACTCCACCTGGAAATTCTCGTAGACCGGATGTTACGTGAATTCAAAGTGGAAGCGAACGTCGGTGCGCCGCAAGTCGCTTACCGCGAAACAATTCGCAAGCCGGTTAACAGAGTTGAAGGTAAATTCATCCGCCAAAGCGGTGGTAAAGGTCAGTATGGTCACGTTGTGATCGACTTGGAGCCAGGACAACCAGGCACAGGCTTTGAATTCGTCTCTAAGATTGTTGGCGGTACTGTACCTAAAGAGTACATTGGACCAGCAGAACAGGGAATGAAAGAAAGCTGCGAATCGGGTGTTCTAGCTGGATATCCGCTGATTGACGTGAAAGCGACGCTGGTCGATGGGTCTTACCACGATGTAGACTCTTCGGAAATGGCTTTCAAAATCGCTGGCTCAATGGCGATGAAGGAAGCAGTGCTGAAAGCTGCACCCGTCCTGTTAGAGCCTATGATGAAAGTTGAGGTAGAAGTTCCTGAAAACTTCCTTGGGGATGTAATGGGCGACCTCAATTCCCGTCGTGGGCAAATTGAGGGCATGGGATCTGAACAGGGTCTTGCCAAAGTGACTGCAAAAGTCCCATTGGCAGAAATGTTTGGCTACGCCACTGACATCCGGTCGAAGACCCAAGGTCGGGGCATCTTCTCAATGGAGTTTAGCAACTATGAAGAAGTGCCTCGCAACGTGGCTGAGGCAATCATAGCTAAAAGCAAAGGGAACGCTTAAGTTAGAAAAGGAAATTAGCATTCATGGCACGCGCAAAGTTTGAACGGAATAAACCCCACGTTAACATCGGTACTGTTGGCCACGTTGACCATGGTAAAACCACATTAACAGCAGCCATCACCATGACTTTGGCGGCTCTTGGTCAGGCTGTAGCTAAAGGCTATGACCAAATCGATAACGCGCCAGAAGAAAAGGCGCGGGGTATTACCATCAATACTGCTCACGTTGAGTATGAAACCCAAAACCGGCACTATGCTCACGTAGACTGCCCCGGACACGCTGACTACGTGAAGAATATGATCACCGGCGCTGCCCAGATGGATGGTGGTATTTTGGTGGTTGCTGCTACCGATGGTCCTATGCCCCAAACCCGCGAACACATCCTATTGGCAAAACAGGTAGGCGTTCCCAGCTTGGTTGTCTTCTTAAACAAGGAAGACTTGATGGATGATGAAGAACTGCTGGAACTAGTGGAGCTAGAACTTCGAGAATTGCTTAGTAGCTATGATTTTCCTGGTGATGACATTCCCATTATCAAAGGATCAGGTCTACAAGCATTGGAAGCAATGGTTGCTAACCCCAAAACACAAAGGGGTGAAAATAAGTGGGTAGACAAAATCTACGAATTGATGGACGCGGTAGATAGCTTTATTCCTACCCCAGAACGGGATATAGATAAGCCCTTCCTGATGGCTGTAGAAGACGTATTCTCCATCACAGGTCGTGGTACCGTAGCTACCGGACGTATTGAGCGGGGTAAAGTCAAGGTCGGCGATAACGTAGAATTAGTCGGTATTAGAAACACTCGCGCCACCACTGTCACTGGTATCGAGATGTTTAAGAAGAGTCTTGATGAAGGTCTGGCTGGTGATAACGCCGGAATTCTGTTGCGTGGTATCCAGAAAGCTGATATAGAACGAGGCATGGTAATCGCTAAGCCTGGTTCGATTACCCCGCATACAGAATTTGAAGGTGAAGTGTACGTCCTGACAGAAAAAGAAGGCGGTCGCAAGACTCCATTTTTCTCAGGCTACCGTCCTCAGTTCTACGTGCGGACAACCGATGTGACCGGCACAATCAAAGCCTTCACCGCTGACGATGGCAGTACTGCGGAAATGGTGATGCCTGGTGACCGCATCAAGGTGAATGTGGAACTGATCAACCCGATCGCGATTGAGCAAGGAATGCGCTTTGCTATTCGTGAAGGCGGTCGTACTATTGGTGCTGGTGTTGTTTCCAAAATCCTCAAGTAGCAACTTTGCACTTTAATTAAAAGAGGAGCAGAGATGGTATAATATACGCTCTGCTCTTTTCGCGTCTATGAACGCGCTATGCGCCAGGACTGAGGATTGGCAAGGATATTAAGTGTCGCTAGTCCTCATGCCCCTCATGCTTACTATGTCTGAAACCCTATGCCTGCGGCGAACGTGAAGGCGTAGCGCCCAGTGTACAAGGCAGCACTGACTTGGGAACCCCGAGTTCCTCAATCCCTAACTAACCATTCATCCGAACCAAAACAATTAAAGATGGCAACTCTACAGCAGCAAAAGATTAGAATTCGCTTACAAGCTTTTGACCGCCGCTTGCTTGATACATCTTGCGAGAAGATTGTAGACACAGCAAACCGCACCAATGCAACAGCGATAGGACCTATTCCTTTACCCACCAAACGCCGAATCTACTGTGTGTTGCGATCGCCCCACGTAGATAAGGACTCACGGGAACATTTTGAAACTCGCACCCATCGTCGGATTATCGACATCTACCAGCCTTCTTCTAAAACTATTGATGCCTTGATGAAGCTGGATCTTCCATCCGGTGTCGATATCGAAGTGAAGCTGTAATTATTCATTAGTCAGAGGTTATAAGTTAGAGGTTAGTCGTACTTTTTAACAACCAATAACTAACAACTAAGACAAGAATTTAATTGTATAAAGAATGACAAAGCCTTGAAGAAATATATTTCAGGGCTTTTTATTAGCTTTAAAATTGAAATGATAGAATGAAGAAAAAGCACGGGAAAAGCAGAGCATAAAAGCTTTTTAGGATTAAATTTATACCAAGGTAACAATGACATCCTCTTCTAAAATTGCAGTTTGCGAACTACCTCTGTTCCCGTTACCGGAAGTCGTTCTATTTCCGACAAGACCCTTGCCTTTGCATATCTTTGAATTTCGCTATCGAATCCTGATGAACACTATTTTGGAGAGCGATCGCAGGTTCGGGGTCTTGATGGTAGATCCGATGAGAGGTACGATTGCGAATGTGGGCTGCTGTGCGGAAATCATTCATTATCAGCGGCTACCAGATGACCGAATGAAAATGCTGACGTTGGGTCAACAAAGATTTCGTGTCTTAGAGTATGTTCGTGAAAAGCCATATCGAGTCGGTGTGGTTGAGTGGATTGAAGACCATCCTCCTGCCAAAGATTTACGACCATTGGCTACTGATGTAGAACAGCTGCTGCGAGATGTTGTGCGTCTTAGCGCCAAGTTAACAGAGCAAAACATCGAACTGCCAGAAGATTTGCCAGATCTACCAATAGAGCTATCTTACTGGGTAGCAAGTAACCTTTACGGTGTTGCTACAGAGCAGCAGGCATTGCTAGAAACGCAAGACACTGCTGCTCGTTTGGAACGCGAGGCAGAAATTTTGACTTCTACTCGCAATCACCTCGCTGCTCGTACCGTTCTCAAAGACACTTTGAATCAGAAGTTGTGAATCAGAAGTTGTGAATCGTAAGTGGTTATTAGTTATTAATCATTTATGTCCTAACAACTAACTATTAACCACTAACGCCTCCATTGAGGGCACTAATCGGCAAAACGTTGTAAGTGCCGAAGATTTTTAATATCTCTGTGCAGGGAGATATTTCTGCTAAAGCAGATTGAACTTGTGGTTCAGATGCATCTGCTTCCATATCTATAAAAAATAAATATTCTCCAAGAGAACGCTTCGTCGGGCGAGACTCAATTTTACTGAGATTGATGCCTATATGAGCTAACACTTGTAAAGGTTTTGCCAGGGCTCCCGGTATATTAGCAGGAGTACTGAAAGCAAGGGAGGTGTGACTGGCACGTCCCGAACAACTGGGGCGGGCGTCTGGCATATGACTTTGGCTTACCACCCAGAAGCGAGTACAGTTTTCGGGATAATCGTTAATACCGCTAGCTAGTATCGGCAGGTTGTATAGTTGCGCCGCACGTTGAGATGAGATAGCCGCCACCGTCAAGTCCTGCTCTAGTTGCAGGAGCGCCTCGGTTGTGGAATTGGTTGGAATGATCTGTACATTGGGGAGTAACCGCTCCAGCCATCCCTGACATTGTGCTAGGGCTTGCGGGTGAGAATAAACTGTTTTGATTTCCTCCAAGCTCTGAGCGCAGGAAATTAATGTATGAGCAATTGGCATGACCAAAGCCAACTGAATTTGCAAATTATCTAGCTGCCATAATGTATCCAGCGTCATGGTCACACTGCCTTCAATAGAATTTTCCACAGGCACAACAGCCAACTTTGCCTGACCTTTATCGACGGCTCGCAATGTCTGAGCGATGCTGGGATAAGGGCATAAGATAGCTTCAACTCCTGTACTTTTAGTAAGCCAATTGAGATACAGAAGAGCCGCTTGTTCTGTGTAAGTGCCAGGAGGTCCTAAATGTGCAATTGATAAAGTCATAGAGTTTAGTTTTGTGTGGATAGTTTGATTTGTATTCAATTTTATGGGTCGTAATCAGACATCATAAACTTCTTTCCACACGAATCATTCATTAAGTCATAACCAATGACTGATAACATAATTTCTTAAGAAAATATTACAATTATTTAACAGATATTTTAATATGCTCATGCCTACTCGGTTTACTGCCTCTCAATCGGTTGAAATTGCTATTCCAGAGCAACCTATTCCAATTCACCACTACTTGCGTCAGCCTCAACGCTTGGTTAACGCTTTAGTTGACCCTAGCCGTATTCAACAACTGAGTACGGAAGTTTTTCGCTTGAAAATGCGTCCTCTAAACTTTATGTCACTCAGCATTCAACCAACTGTAGACATGAAAGTCTGGGCTGAATCAAATGGGACGATTCATGTGCGATCGCTCTTTTGTGAAATCCTTGGTATAGAGTATATCAACCAACGCTTTGCGTTAAATTTAAAAGGGCATTTGTCTCCTGAGCAGCAAGGTATTAACACCCTTTTAAAAGGAAGAGCCGATTTAGAAGTGTTAGTAGATTTACCACCGCCATTTTCCTATATGCCCAAGCCAATATTAGAAGCAACAGGCAATGGTTTGCTCAAGAGTGTTTTGTTGACTATTAAGCAAAGATTGCTACATCACCTTCTAGCAGATTATCGCCGTTGGGTAATGTTGCAAACGCCAGAAAAAGGGCTTGATGATCAAAGTATCCCTATCCTCAATCCGGAGTAGTTATTGGAAGGTTGTAGTATTTTTTAACACATTTGGTTGCCCAAACCACAGACTTAAGTAGATATACGCAAATTTAAATACAGTTTTGACAAATTTGTGACTTTATGGTTCTTCACTGGGTTCGAGCGCTCACAGGTAGGGTCTTTACCAACTTGTCGCAATTGTGTAGTAAAGAAATTTGTGTTTATCTGTATAAATCTGTGGTTACATGAGTTGAAAAAAAATAACCATCCTGACATAACTTACACCCTACTTTATAAGCAATTGAAAATATGCCCTAGGGGTAAGCTAGGCGAATCAGCTTGACAAAAGGAGTTTCCTTTCATCATCTTGCCAAGATACTGTCTGCAAATCAAATGTGCATGAGTGTTACCTATCAGGAACTGAAATTATTTGTTTTTTCTTGCTTGTTTGAGAACACCCTGAATCAGAACTGAGTACGGTCATCTGACAAGGACGAAAGGACGTGCGATGTAATGGTGAAGGTCCGTACTGTTGTAGTGCCATCAGATGTCGTTTACTTCCATAACCCTTGTTGCGTTCCAAGTCATACATAGAGTACTTTGAGGCAAGGCGAAGTATCAGATCATCACGCCAAACTTTAGCAACAATGCTAGCAGAGGCAATAGCAATGGAGCGCTCGTCCCCCTTGACTATCGTTTGTTGCGACAGTGGCAAATCTTTTACTAACTGATTGCCATCAATCAAACACAGAGCAGGCTGCACCTTTAGCTTGAGAATAGCCCGCTTCATTGCTAGCATCGTTGCTTGGAGAATATTCATCTGGTCAATCTCGGCTGTTGAAGCAAAACCGATTTTCCAGTCGAGAGCCAGCGCACAAATGAGCTGCGCTAGCTGCACTCTTCGAGAACTAGACAGCTTTTTACTATCTTTAATTTGGGCTGCTATAAGTTCTGGCAAAGCCGTATCTGGTAGTATCACTGCTGCTGCCACTACAGGACCAAACAGAGACCCTCGCCCCACTTCATCCACGCCTGCAATCAGCCCTTCAATGCTTGAGTGCGTGGAAAACTCCAGCCACCTCATCTGTTTCATGGGTACTGGCAACCCAATAGAAGCAACAGCTTGCTCCGGTTCTATCATAAGTTTGTTAACTTTCACTCTTCAGTGGATTTACTTACTCCACAGAGGAAGAACGACGGCGACGGCGGCGCTTATCGCTTAAGCTGCTGCTCGCTTCACTTTCATCCGTCATCAAGTCAAGATCCTCTCGAGCAGTTACAGCTTCTCGCTCGGGTTGGCTTGGTGGCTCAACTACTGTGACAACAGCGCTTGCTCTTTCAGAGACAGGTGCTCTTTCAGAAACAGGTGATTCTGAGGTTGATTCAGTCGGTGGAGCAGGGCTTTGTCCAGGCAAGGTGACATTGATAATCACAGACTTAGGATTTCTAACCTCCCGACCTAACTTTTCCAAGGGAGAAACTCCCATCTGGGCGTAGACATCCTGTTCCTCGGGCGACATTTCTACAGTCACAATTTCTGGTGGTTCTACCACCGGCTTGACTAGCTCTACCTTAGTCACTTTGGCACGCTCAGTTCTATCACCCCAAGAAGGTTTGCTAATACTGGGTGGAGGTACCTCTGATGGGGCTCCAAGATCCGCGTCGTCATCCATTTCCAAGTCTGGCTCGTTAAGAAACGCCAGGGAGTTAGCCGCAATCCGTGGCTCATCTTTGCCATTTCCCCCATTCACTCTCTCTACGCGAGTGCTGCGGCGGGTACGACGCTTTCTGCTGTCGCCAATTTCTTGATAGCTGGGATGATTAACCAGACTCGAGGCACTCAAGTCATTGTCAGTTTCGTATGCTTCTCCATATCCTTCATAAGTTTCCCGTGGTTCAGCCGATCGAGCAACTGGCAGACGTGGTTCCCTATGAGGCACGGAGGATACAAGGCGGTCTGGTAATTCTGTTGGTGCTAGTGGTCGGCTTTCTGTTTCTCCAGGTAAATGGACAGTATGCCCTAAACCACCACAGGTGGGGCAAAGTTTACCAAACAATTCGTAAATGTTTTGACCTTGACGCTTACGGGTGAGTTCAACCAAACCCAACTCGGTAAGTTGGGCAATCTGAGGACGAGCTTTGTCTGCTTTGAGTGCTTTATTAAAATGTTCTAGAACATGTAGTTGGTCACGCCGCGATTCCATATCAATAAAATCAACGACAATCACCCCCGCAATATTTCGCAGCCGCAACTGACGGGCAATTTCTGTTGCGGCTTCGCAGTTTGTCCACAAAACAGTTTCCCTAGCAGTTGCCGATCGCGTGAACGAGCCGGAGTTGACATCTATCACTGTTAATGCTTCTGTCGGCTGAATAATAATGTAGCCTCCAGAAGGTAGGTCTACTCTGGGTTTGAGGGCTTCTTTAATTGCAGCATTAATACGGAAGTACTCTAATATCGGAGCGCGATCGCGGTGATGGTCGATTAACAACCCTTGTGGTGTTTGCCCGCCACTCCAGTTCTGCAAGTACTGCTTCACCCGCTTCAAACCAGTACTCGAATCTACTACAATCCGATTGACATCTGCGCCGTACATATCCCGTAGCACGCGCTGGATAAAATCATCGTCCCGATTCAAGAGCGCTGGGGGACGTGTTGATTGCGCTTCTTGTTGAATTGCTTCCCATTGCCTTTGCAGCGATTCTAAATCTTCGATAATCGCTTCTTCCGGCTTGCCCTCGGCTTCGGTACGAACCAGCAAACCCATTCCGGCTGGTTTAATCAAAATTGCCAGCGCACGTAAACGGTTGCGCTCGCTTTCACTTTTTATCCGGCGTGATAAATTGACACCCCGTCCGTAAGGCATCAGCACTACGTAGCGTCCGGGTAAGGTGATGTTTCCCGTGAGCCTGGGTCCTTTGGTACCCGTTGGCTCTTTCATCACTTGGACTAATACTTTTTGCTGCGGCGTTAATAATTCTGTAATAGCTGCTGCTGTCCGCCTCAGCCTTAATGGTCCTAAGTCAGTGACATGAATAAAACCATTGCGCTCTGGATCACCAATATTGACAAAAGCTGCATCTATCCCAGGTAGTACATTTTCCACAACCCCTAGGTAGATATCACCAATTTGGTGATGACCTGTGGCAACAACGAGTTCCTGTATTTGGTCTTCCGAAAATACTGCAGCAATTTGATGCTGTTCCGCGATGATAATTTGTTTTGGCATTCAATTATTTTCCTCAAGAACTGGCAGCACAAACAGACGATTTGGGGGTTTGTTATACCTCTGGCCCCGACAACAAGTCCGCTCATGCGCTGCTTTTAAAAATTGCGCTTCTTCGCTCAAACTTAGGGAGCTATTTACGCGCTCGACTGCGTTTACACTGTTGATTCTTCCAGAACGGCTGCATATTATTTAAGCAATTAAATCATCCGTCCGTGGTTAATTTTTGATCCAATACCCTTTCCCTGGAGAGTCCTGAGTCCTGAGTCCTGAGTCCTGAGTTCTAAGTAATAAAGTTTTGAGTTCTGGGTAATTTACACTCAGCACTCGCGCTCTCGTTACTCAACACTGTCTCAGCACTCGCGCTCTCGATACTTGGCACTACATTGTGGATTGGGCGTTCTAATTAGTTTTAAAAATCATAAAACCTTGCGTTCGTTTTGGAAAACCATCCCTACGCGCGGGGTGGGAGGAAACACGACTCGGCATTTTTAAATGCCGTCCCCAACCGGGGAGGACAAGTAGAGGAGTAGTACTTGTCCATTTCCCTGTAATGCCGGGAATCGCCTTGCTACTCCAGTGAAACAGTCCTGCAGGCGGGTTTCCCAACCTAGGGAACTGTTGAACCCGAAGGGTAAAGTTAGCTTCTCCCAAGGGGAGACGCTGCGCGAACGACAAAGTTAACGGTCGGTAACTATATCGGAGACACTGACTTAACCCAATAAATCTGTTTAATCCCCAATTTCTAGAAGCTCAGGACTAGCTACGCATCCCAAGGTAGGACTTGAACACTTGCCGTTAACGTAGTACACAAGGTACTCAGTCTGGTCAACTATCGACTTGAGTGTGAGCTAGAAGCCCACGACTTCTAGTCGTGGGTCGTTGACAGAATCCGAGAAGCCGACGAAGCTTGCTGTTGGTAATTGCTGATTCACGAGCTTTAAGCTTAAAGAGAGTGTTATTTAATCTGCCTGGTGTTTGTCTGGGATAAAAAACCCGCGCTTAGTTTCACTTCTTTTATCTTTGCTTTTGCGCCCTGAGTACCAGGGTAGTGAATCAGTTTACTCAATGCAGCGTCAGAAAATTTCTCTTCATCTCATTCTAACGCAACCTTGTCAAAAATCAATTCCCAAGATGTGCTAAGAGAGGGCAACGACAAGCAAATTGCCCTAAGTGATTAAACTCCCAAAATCAGCCGATTTCGATGAATTTGCAGCAGATGAAAATCTGTACCTGCGACTTGTTCTAGCATAAAGAGAATTTGTTCGGGACGCAATAGCACCCCGTCATGACGACAGCTGCCCACATAACGCAGGATAACTGTAGACTCTTCCTGATGCTCAGGGCGTTTTGGTAAGTCAAATAATTCTAACTCAAACAAGCGAACGCGCAGATTTACCAACTGAGTTTTGCCTGACTTGGTTGTGTGTTCCCACCAAATCTCATCTTTGGCTTTGATGGCTTCAATCCAGCTTTCCCATTGTATCGGTGTAGCCTCCTGCTGACAAGCCACGGTGAGCAGATAGTCCGCAGCCTCCAGAAGTTGGTTAGCCGAACTCGCTTTTAAATCGAGCTGTTCCACCTGATATATGGGAATATCTAACGGCAAAGCCTCAGCCAGTTTTTGGCGGAAAATCTCCACATCAACTGGCTGTGTTAGCTCAAAATCCACAATTTCACCACTGCTCGTAACTCCCAAAGGCAAGGCATATGCAATGGAAATGCGGGGGGTAGGATGAAAGCCACCAGTAAAAGAAACTGGCAATCCTGCTCGTCGTACAGTTCTATCAAATAGGCGCATCAAATCTAGATGACCTACTAAAGCCAAACCGCCCAGTTTACCAAACCAGACACGCAACCGTTGTGCTTTGGTAGTATTCGGGACAAACTCACCAGCAAATTCCGGGATAGAAGGCGGGGGAATGACAACATTATGACCAAAGTCAGTGCCGCAGACACCACAGTGAGAACAACCTTCAAACGAGCAATCTGGTACAGTTGCTGCATCTAAAGCACGTTGCAAGTCTTCCTTGAGCCATTTTTTATCAATACCAGTGTCGATGTGGTCCCAAGGTAGGGGGGCGTCGAGGGAGGATGAGGGGGATGAGGGGGATGTTACTTCCTTATCTTCCTCATGTTCTTTTCCAAACAAATTCCACTCGCCTTTCTCCACTTGGCGGTATTTCCAGTCTAACCCAGCTTCCCAAATGGCTTGTCCCCAAGCACTAAAAGCTTTTTCGACACTGTCATACCAAGAATCCATGCCTGCCCCTAATTCCCAAGCACGACGCACGACTGGGGCAAGAGAGCGATCGCCTCTGCCAATAAAATCTTCCATTGCTGAAATACGGACATCGGTGAAATTCACCTTGGCTCCTTTGACCCGCCGGAATGCTTGCCGCAGTAATGCTTGCTTGCGCTCAAACTCACCCGTGGAAACTGAGTGCCACTGAAAAGGTGTATGGGGCTTGGGTGTGAAGTTAGAAATCGTCAAGTTAAATGACAGCGGTCTTCTGCCTTTTCCTCGACACTCCCGTTGTAACCAGCTGACTGTTTCCGCAATGCCTAACACATCGGCATCAGTTTCACCAGGCAAGCCGATCATGAAATACAGCTTAATTTTATCCCACCCTTGTTCCCAAGCTGTTTTTACACCCCGCAGCAGTTCTTCGTTGGTCAAACCCTTGTTGACTATGTCCCGCATCCGTTGGGTTCCAGCTTCTGGAGCAAATGTCAGTCCCCCTTGGCGCGTACCGCCTAGGATATTAGCAATATTTTCATCAAATCTATCAACTCGTTGGCTTGGTAGAGTCAGGGAAATATTTTCATTTTTTAACCGATTTTTTATTTCCGTCCCTACTGCTGGCAAGGATAAATAATCAGAACAGCTTAGGGATAGTAAAGAAAATTCGTTGTAACCGGTTTGCCGCATTCCGGAATCTATCGCTTCCACGACATCCGCTGGTTCCACATCCCGCGCTGGTCGGGTGAGCATTCCTGGTTGGCAGAAGCGACAGCCGCGAGTACAACCGCGCCGAATTTCAATTACCAACCGATCATGCACCGGCTCGATGTAGGGTACTAGCCCAATCGAATACGCTGGTATTGGGGTTGCAACCCGCCGCACAATTCGTTTTGGGACATCTGGGTGGTTGGGATGAACTGAACCATCAGAAGCCATGTCGTAAAACTGCGGAACATAAACGCCTGGTATCTGCGCTAAATCCAGCAATAATTCTTTACGGCTAAGCCTAGCTTTTTTCCCTTCTTCCAACACTAAGCCGATTTCTGGCAGCAGTTCCTCGCCATCTCCTAAAGCAAAGAAATCGAAGAAGTCGGCGTACGGTTCAGGATTGGATGTCGCCGTCTGTCCCCCAGCAAAAATCAACGGGTAACTAAAGGATGGGGGGGATGAAGAAGATGTTGCTTCCTCATTTCCCTGGTCTCCCCTTCCCTCCGCCTCTAGGCGTTCTCGCCAAGTCAGAGGGATGCCAGCCAAATCCAACATTTCTAGAATGTTGGTTGCTCCCAGTTCATAACTGAGGCTAAAGCCCAAAATGTCAAAGTCCGTTAGCGATCGCCTTGACTCTACGGCAAACAACGGTGTTTTTGTTGTCCGTAGTTTTGCTGCTAGATCCGGTCCTGGTAGGTAAGCGCGATCGCATAACTGGCGCGGTTGGGAATTCAAAATATTATAGAGAATAATATGCCCTAAGTTGGATGCACCTACTTCATAAACTTCTGGGTATGTCAATACCCAGCGGATCTCTGCCGTATTCCAAGGCTTGTGAATCGCTAAGAGCTCGTTACCTAAGTAACGAGCTGGTTTTACAATATCCGATGTGATTAACTTTTCAACTGCAACAGCCACTGTGGTATCTTTTCGCTACCTTAATTACAGCTACTCACCTCCAACATTAGCATTTATTAGGTGTTTAAAGAGAACTACTCGTTTCCCTTAAGACTTTTTTAGGCATAAGTCAGTGTTGCTTCTTGATTGGAGTAAGCAGCTTCAAACGCGGCTTTCCCTTCAAATATCTCAAAAACCCTATCTACTTGGGTCAGTTCAAATATAATTTTGAGTGACGGTGAAACCGAGCAAAGGCTGAAGCGCCGTCCTAGCTTTTGAGCCAGTTTGAGCGCAGACACTAATGCCATCAAGCCTGCACTATCTAATGATTCTACATGCTCTAAATTCACGAGCAAGATAGAAATTCCATCTTGTGCTAGCGCTTTTGTTAATTTTGTTTCAAATTCTAAAGCGTTTTTGGCATTTAGGCAGCCTTGAGGACTAATAACAGTTATTTTTGGATAATCTAGTACTGCTTGCATCGTTACATCCTATTAAAGTTATCGAACTTTAAAGTTAGATGTATTTGAACATAAACTTTTTTTTCTCACATCGACCATTCGTATTACGTCTCTTTGCTGAATCTTTATTGCTATTGCGTTAGTGTTTAAAGATTGTCATAAACGCAAGAAAATTTGTGTTTAAATATACTTTTTTTACTTTTTAAACAAATATAATCTCCACAAGCAGCCGCACAGGTGAGGATAAATAGCTTGTTCTAGTTATAAACTTTATTTATCCTAGAATTCTATTTGATTTGTATTGAAATACCTATCAAGCTAATAACCTGACGTTATCACTTCATTGTTGGCAGACAGTTGGCTCAATAGTGAACCATGTCCTCAAATACTGTGATCCAGGTCACTGCTATAGGAGTGTTTCGATCACTTTTTATACCAAATGTTACCCTAGATAATGACTACTTATATAGTTGGTGTAATCGCTATGAGAACAAAATACTCTATTCGTCTATTGGTAGAAAAAGCTCTCGATATTAAAAAGTTGACTCCTGAAATTGAAAATGAAATTAACTCAGAACTGACCCAAATGGGTTATATTTCTGACGTTGACTACGAAGCCTTGGAACTATTAATGGCAGAGATGGACGCTGGTCGCATTCAGTTGGTTTCAAGTCTAGGCTTGTTATCCTGAGAGCTTGGCATTAGAGTTGCTTTAAATTGAGTTAATTCCAATAAAGACTAAAGTCATGAAACTTCAATATAAGCAACAGAAATTATAGTAACAATAGGGACGATACTTTGCCAGCGTCACTACTCATATTTTTTTTGTAAAATTAATTATATATTTCATCGCAGGGGGTAAGCGGAGAAGACAGTGCTTCCACATTTG
Source organism: Scytonema sp. HK-05 (assembly GCF_963872035.1). NCBI lineage: Bacteria > Bacillati > Cyanobacteriota > Cyanophyceae > Nostocales > Scytonemataceae > Scytonema > Scytonema sp. HK-05. The sequence continues at coordinate 8,298 of NZ_CAWMYC010000114.1, read as the reverse complement.
GATTAGTCAGTAGTTATCCCCATGTAGTTTGCTCGACCCTTAGAAAAAATTCCCGCCTACCTGTTTGCTGAAATTGACCCTAAACAGGATGGATGAACTTCTTGTTCAGGAAGTAGAGATTTTTAATAAGGCAACGCTTAGGTGGGTGGAAGACCGATTTGGAGTGACGGGGTTAGACGCTGATACGTAGTCGCCTTTGTCGGGAAAGCCGGGATTCGCGCTGCCTCATCGCTTTTGCGTGTACGTGCCTAGCCTGCGGCATGAGTTTCGCCGTAGGCGGTTTGTTAATTCGGTAGTCTTCTACCGACAAGGGAGTAGCTTTGGTTGAAATGGGAGATTACACCCTGATAGCAGATCTAGGTTATCCCGTCTACCGTACATCTAATATTTTTACTGGTAGTAAACCTTTTGCCATGCCCCTAAAGATAGAAAATAATTTTTTTCCTGCTCTCAATGGTATACCTTCAGAAGGATGCAGGTATTCGCTACTGTTGCTAGAAAAACTGAGAATTGGATGGGCAAGAATTTACCCAATCCCTAATCCCTAATCCCTAATCCCCAATCCCTAATCCCCCTTTTTGTGCTTGCCAAATTTGCTGAATAAAGTGATTGAATTGTTGCTTGGCAACACAGATCTGTCCAGGTTTTGGTTCTTTTGCCAAAACTTGACTCAAAAAACTAATAACTTCTGTGTCTAAGGCAGGTTGAAATAAATTCACAGACCAAAGCAGGTCAGATGTATCTCGTAGATCAGTTAGAAGCGGCGGTTCTTGGGTAAAGTTGACTAGCAGTAAAGGACGCACCCAACACAACTGACGAGAAACCACGACTTGAATGACTTCTGCATACAACTTTATGTCGCCATGCTCTAAAGACACAATTTGTCCTGCTTGAAACTCCAAGGTCATCTCCATAGTCACACGGATGATAGCGACAAATATATTTTTGTTGGTTATTCAATTTTAAGGGGATAGGGTGTAGAGGCGCAGTGAAACCTGTGCAGGCATCAGCCCAAAGTAGCAAAAAATTTGACTACCCCGTTATTTGTGTGTGTATGCTATAAAATGAGTTAATAAGTGTTAAGGAATATTTGGACAAAAATTCTGTTGTAGTAATTCATTCACAAAAGAGCAAAGAACAGTGTCTGTCGAAACCATAGAGAAGCGTTCAACATCCCGCAAGCTAGCGCCTCGGTATCGCGTTTTGCTCCATAATGACGACTACAACCCTATGGAGTATGTGGTGCAGGTTCTACTAACCACAGTACCGAACCTCACCCAGCCTCAGGCTGTTAGTATCATGATGGAAGCTCATACCAACGGGCTAGCCCTAGTCATTACTTGCGCTCAAGAACACGCCGAGTTCTATTGCGAAACCTTGAAAAATCATGGTTTGAGTAGCACAATTGAACCTGAAGAATAAAAGGTCATAGGCAATAGATAGATTGTTTAAAACAAATCTCCTCCGTTTGTCCCAGTACCCTGCCCCTATTAGGCTGGGTGCATTTATATTGAGTTTGTTGGTACTCTGGTTGCCCTTGGCTGCACCGATTTACTTACTCGTACGTGACACCAATTTAGTCAGTATATTGACAATGGTGCTGCTGTATGTTGAGTTTATCCTTCTACTCAGGTTATGGGGCAAGTACGTCTACAATCAAGCTCAGTTGCTACGATATTATGGCTTAGAACTGACGCAACTCAATGGTGTAGAAGTGGTACGCGGTTTGGCTATTGGGATAATTGGCGTTCTGATTTTGTTTGGGTTGCAAGGTAGCTTAGGTTGGTTAGTGTGGCAACAACCCAAAGTTTTTTTTCTTAAACTGATTTTAGAGAGTTTAATTGTTGGCTTGGGCGTTGGGTTTGCTGAGGAATTATTATTCCGAGGTTGGTTGCTGGATGAGTTGCAACGGGATTATAGCAAAAGTGTTGCCTTGTGGATTGATGCGATCGCTTATGCGGCATTACACTTTATTAAGCCGGTGGAGGCAATTATTCATACACTACCGCAATTCCCAGCCTTAGTCATACTAGGGTTAACGCAGGTATGGGGAAAGCGTTGGCGTAGGGGACGGCTCGGTTTACCCATTGGATACCACGCGGGTTTGGTTTGGGGTTATTACATTATTAACGTGGGCAATTTGATTACGTATACAAAAAAAGTGCCAGAGTGGATAACTGGAATTGATCGCAATCCACTGGCAGGGGTGATGGGTATATTACTTTTAAGTGCGATCGCCCTCAGCCTGCGAGGATTCCTTAACAATGGACAGATTTCAAAGAACAACCCTGGTTAAATTCACCTATATAAATCTCATCTGCTGAAGGTGCTTGCTGTTAATTAGCCATTTACAAAGCCATCTCCAACACTGTTCCCACCACGCATGCTCGCTCCAAATTCACTCCACTTAAATTCGCACCGTGGAGTTCAGCACACAGTAAATTCGCACCCGTCAAATTCGCACCCGCAAGATTCGCCCCCCGTAAGTCGGCTTCTTCCAAATTTGCCTCACTCAACAACGCCCCTTGCAAATCTGCACGGCTCAAGTCTGCACCTTTGAGATTCGCCCCAGTCAAGTTCGCGCCTCGCAAGTCAGCACCTCGAAAGTCAACACCCTGCAAGTTGACATTCATCAAATTAGCACCGCTCAAGAAAGCACCAACAAACGACACTTCACTGACTCTTGCTCCCATTAAGTTAGCGCCACGCAAATTGCTACCCCGCAAGTCAGCACCCGTCAAATCTGCTTGCATCAAATTTGCTCCCATCAGGTTCGCCCGCAAATCGCTTTCTACGAGGTTGGCTCCCATCAAATTGGCACCTTCTAAATGTCCACCTTCGAGTTTGGAACCTGTAAAAGTTGTGCCGACAAGGTGAGCGCCAGCAAAATTGATGCGATTTAAGTCAGCATTTGATAAATCTTCGTCTTCTAAATTTACTCCTGGCAAGTGTTTGAGTTTTCCTGAGCGAATTTCGTCAACATTCATATAAATTCTGCACTATTTAAGATAGTTAAATTTCGCGCAAAGACGAGCCAGCGCGAATGACGGTGAGTCCAGCGCTGCAGTCCTTGTTTCCCGACAGCAGGCGACTGGCGTAAGCGCAAAGCGCAGGCTCCTTCATGTGCGTAGCGTGCCGTGCCTCCTCCGGAGGAGCTGCGCTAACGGCGATAGCCCTGGCGCAAGCCATAGGCATACCCGAAGGGCTTTCCCGACAGCAGGCGACTGGCGTCGCTAAGGAACTCTTTGCGCTTTGATTATTATTGCCTGTAACTGCTCCTAATCTCTCCACTCTTAGTTTCGCTATCTAGCCTACTATTAAGTAGCCACATACCAGTACTAACTTTGGGTGTCATCAAAGGTAAGTCGAGTCCCTGTTGCAAACCCATAACTAATAAAGTTAGAGTATCTACAAGTTTGGGGTCAAAGCGATACGATTGTAATTGTTTGCACTCTTCTAAAGCTTGAGTAAATATTTCCTCGGGGCTTAACTGAGACGTTTTTTTCTGATTAACGCGCCACTGGAAATCTGCTACTAATGCGAGAATTCTTGACTCTAAGGGAATTTCATCTCCAGCTAACCCCGCTGGCTCGCCTGTACCATCCCACCACTCGCTTTGATGTGTAAGAATTTGTGCGATCGCCCGCAGTCGTGGCATTGTTCGCAGTACCTGCGCTCCTGGTACTAACGGACAAGTCAAGGGACAACAGGGTGCATCTTCTTGGTACCGGGTGGAAGAACCAGGAGAAAGAACGCTTTCGGCTCTTTGCAATGGATCTATACGTTGCAGCAACCCTGCTAGGCGTAGACGTTTTGTTTGCCACGCGGGAAGATCCAAAAGTTGCCCCATTGTTTCTGCTAGTGCTACCACTTCCGCTGCTGCCATTGGATTGGTAATATCCGCAGCATCTATCATTTGCGCCATCCGCAAAAATGCCTGGATTTCGTTGGAAACCAAATTCCGATCCAGTGCTTGGTGGCTAGTCGCTGTGGGGACAGATATATTCACTTGCCCCGTCTGGAGGTAATCTACTACGAGAGAAACGACTGCACTCAAGTCTTCTGGTGTGGCAAGACGAGGCTGGATTATGTCTTTGTGTGCCTTGAGTTCTTTTGCCAGTTCTGGGTTGTAGCTTTCGATGTGGGAAATTGCTAATTCTGCTGTTTCTTGGACTAACTCCGGCTCAAATGTCCATAAACCGTAGAATTTGCGCTCTACGTCGGATGCGGGTACTCCAGTGGAACCATAATCAGCTTCTGATAACTCTTGACAAATTACCATTGCTGTGTAATTTTGCGATAAGATAATCAGATGCCACTCCTGCGCCACTGGATCGGCTGGGTCTATGGCGACTAGGTTGACATTGGGCAACTGGCTTGTAGAATGTTCGGCAAAGCCTGTATGGGGGGCTGCCATGATAGCAACTTGGCTGGCTTTTTTTGCAATATCTGCGTATCTTTCGGCTTCTTGCAGATACCATTTTCCCTGTTGGAAGGCTGTGATAACTAAGGGTGTACCGTCGTTTTTTAATATGTGGTCTTCCAAAGCATGGCACAGGGAAACCAGAGTATGTTTATAGTAGACACCGAATTGAATTGGTCTTTTACTATAGCGATGGGCTGTTTCTAGCTTTTGTAAAATTGAGCCTTCTAACATGAGATTTGATTAAATGAACCGCAAAGCGAGCAGAGGACGATGAGGAGGATAACGAGAAGGTGACTCCCCTATCTCCCTTATCTCCCTCATATCCCCGTGTTTTCTATGATACGCTGACAAGTTGTTTTTCTTTCGTCTCAACGGGTGCAGAAAGTGCTTCTTCTAAGTCGGCACAACCCAGCTTTTCTTCTAATATTTTCATGACTTCGCGTCCGAAGTCATTAGGGTTTTGTCGCCATGCTTGTAAGCAGACTTGCCCAAAGAATGAACCGAGGGGTTCGGGGTTCCAGAGCATTTTCTGGACTGTCCAAGGTGTAATGTTCATTGGATCATACCCTGGCTTAAGAATATTTTCTTTAAAGGCGTATTCTTCGAGGTGGGTATGGGGTTGCAAACCAATGAAGAAAATCGCAGGTTCGACTTTATCCGCACCGAAGATGCGTTCGAGTTCACGGTGGTAGGCGATGGTTTGGCGAATGGTTTCGGGACGTTCGTCAATGACGTTAAATGAGTAATTGACAGAAACTAAGTCGTTGAATCCAGCAGCTTTCAAGTCACGGCAGTTTTGCAAGACTGTTCGCAGGTTGTAACCCATGCGCATTTTCCGCACGAGTTCTTGAGAACCACTGGTAATACCAATTTCAAAGTAGTTCATCCCGGTTTTCGCCATCAAGTCACACAACTCTGGTGTGAGGTTGTCGGCTCTGATGTATGCTGCCCAGTGGATATCCGTCATCCCAGAATCAACGATTTTCTGTAAGAGTTCTACAGCATCGCTCATAAATTTTCGCGCTGGGATAAATTGGGCGTCGGTAAACCAGAAGTTGCGAATACCGCGATCGTACAATTGCCGCATTTCGGCAACGACTTCCTCAGCTGGATTGATGCGTACTTGTTTGCCTTCAACAACGGTGTAGACGCAATAACAGCAGTTGTGGGGACAACCACGCTTAGTTTGTACACCGATATAAAAGTCTTGCTCTTGCAGGTAATAGTTAAATTCCGGCCAGATGCTTTCGATATAGTTATAATTGCAAGCGGATTTTTCTAGGGGAGTGGGTTGTTCGTGAATCAGGCGATCGCGTGGTTTTTCTTCTCCTACGACATAACACCTTTCATCGCGAAATTCTTGAGCGCTTAAAAGTTTTGTCAGCAGGGTTTCGCCTTCTCCCACGGAAACAATCGTTCCCTTGGGTAAGCTTTTACCCACTTGCTCGTAAAAGACGCTGACAGCACCACCACCGACAATCACTCGAGCATCAGGGTTATAACGTTTAGCGCGTTTAATGCCCCGTTTCACTAAGCCCAAATTCCGCCACAACTCACCGTAGTATCCCGACGCAATCCGCAACAAACCAATAGCGCCCTTTATCTTGAGTAATGGATTGCGGGAGTAGAAAAACTCGAAGGAATACTGCAATGGGTTACCACCACGTCCACCCACTGGAGCATAAATTTGAATATCACGCCATGAATACACGAGTAGTGTGGGCTTGAAGTCATCGATACAGCGATCCAGGGCAGCAGCATAATCTAGAGGTGGCACACATCCCAAATCAAAAATGCGCTGTTCTATGGTAGGAAACTGCTTATGGACGTGATCTGCAAGATAAACTACCCCAATCGGAAAGATCGGGTTACAAGGAAGGCGAACGTAGAGAATTCGGTTGTCCATCACAGGTCTTTTAACTTCCATCTTGCTGTTTTTAAGGAAAAGCGATAGTAATAGCTTTTTTAAGAGTCTTTATTTTGATTTTTGTCCTATATCTTAATATTACTTTACATTTATGCAGATTATTGAATTAGTCTGTCGTTTTTATTGATATCAGTGAAAATAGCTAAAATCATTTAGCCATCAGATACATAATATCTGAAGAGAGATATTATAAAATTATAAAGATTTTTATGGGATGATAGCTTTAGAAGAACAGCAACTCTCGCATGCAAATCGATGAGCCACGTATCTTGGTTGTGTGGTAGAAGTCCAGGAAAAGCAACTCGATTTCACGCTTCGTTATTTATTTGTGAACCAGCGAACATTATATTTGTGGGAGAATAATATAGAATTGCAGAAAAGGCATAGATTTTTACAAAATTTTCATATAGCCGCACATCTTAAGATAGAAATAATATTAGAAAAGCTCACTTGGTAGTCGGAGTTACAGCAGCTGGGGATCACTCAGTGCTAGCTTGACAGATGTAAGATAAGATAGTGGCGTAAAGCTCCTTAGCAGTTATGGCTCAAATATTAGATCCTCTACCACCTGAGCAATCAGGTAAAATTTTCTGCTGCTACGTGAATGCCACAAGCAAAATACAGGTGGCTCGCATCTCAAATATTCCCAACTGGTACTTTGAACGGGTTGTTTTTCCTGGACAAAGGTTAGTGTTTGAAGCTCCAAAAGAAGCTCAACTTGAGATTCATACGGGCATGATGGCAAGTGCAATTTTATCGGATACAATTCCGTGCGATCGCCTTACAATCACCGAACCTAGCAATTATGAGTTTGTATCAAACTCACAACCAGCAATTGACCCTATCAATAAAAAACCAATTGTGCAGATTAATACAAAAACCGGAGATTTCATAAAATCCTTACAGGTCGCTGGTTTAGTATCCATTGATTAAAAAAAACAATTTTGCTTAGTAAGAGGGTTGCTGAACTCAGCAGCCCTCTTTTGTTTCGTTATTAGTCATTAAAGAAAAAAGGCAGTTATGTAGAGGGCAGCTATGCTCAAGGAAAGACAACACTTCTACCTTTAGAAGCTTCCCCCACTTCCTCACTCCCCATCTACAATGTCTACTATGAACTTACCTTCCTTTCTTTGGCTGTGGAAAATAGCAGCATGGTCGATGGGTCTATCGCTGCTAGCTTATTTGCTATTGGCGGTAACAGGCTTTTGGATGTTTCGTAACAGAACATCGCCGCACCCCTCTTTTATTTCCCCGTTTACCGAGGGAAATAGAAGCGTACGTTCCCTTCACTTTCTCATCGGCAGTTGCATGGTAAGTTTAGTGCTGCTGCTGCTCCTTATTGGCATTATTGGCACTTTGGGTCACTTTGGTTCTTTGGGACACTCGTCACACTTGATTGCTGGGTTGATAGCAGTAGTGCTGGTTTTGCTGTCTGCTGGGAGTGCATTACTAATCAATGCAAGACGACCTTGGGCAAGACGTATCCATGTTGGTGCTAATATAGTCCTGTTCTTTGGCTTTGTGTGGGTGTCGATCACAGGTTGGAGTGTAGTACAAAAGTACTTACCATGATGAGTCACAAATGACCCAACAGCTGTAGAACCAGTTTGCCAAGCAATATCTGGAAGAATTACTATCTCCTTTAAGAAAGGTCGAAGTCAGTTGCGAAGTCACTGATGACATTCGACAAATAAATCCACGAATAAAACGAATCAGCACCACGGTTTGTGACAACTGAGGAAATGATGTCAACCATTGATTGGATCGGGAATCAACTGAGAAGGTATGCCCTCAACCGTTTTAGAAGGTTCGCCTCTGTGCCTTTACAGGAACTTAAGGCACCTAGTAATGAGTTTTGTTCGGTTCCAGACTCATTGGTGACATTTCTGTTTGATACTCCCCACGGCTAAAAGCCGGGGGATTCTTGAAGAGTCCACAAACGAAC